>JAYEFS010000411.1:0-1892 GCA_034658695.1 Methanobacteriota archaeon
CTTTAATCTCACTGAAATCCCACTGTGTGGATACACCTATTTCTATCAGCTATTGTCGATCAAGAGACTGGGGCGTACAACTGGTGGAGGGTAGATTATTATCTGTGAGTTACCTTATATGCAGGCTTCATCCTCCGGATGCGTGCAGGCATACGTTTTAGTCGAAAGGGGATATTGATCTCGCAGCCGCATGCATGGGTGCACTGGCGGCTTTTTGTGAGCATTGCCAGAAAAATCAGCAGCACGTCTGCGGGCAGTGGTTATGGATGGCGGAGATTGACGTATGCTGACATAGGTGGCTGCGTTCGGAGTTGTGGCGTGCTTCCTGGCAGGCACTGGCGTGCAGCGGGTTGCGTGTGGGCGCCTGGAGCGTGGCGGTGACGGGGGTGTTTGCCGCGGGGTTGCCTGATTGCACGCGGTTTCGCGGTGCAGCGGGCGGTGGCTCAGCGTGGTGGTGTTTTGATGGGGGCGAAAGCAGCAATTCTCATTTTGAAAATTCTCTCGGGCATCAACGACCCGAAACAGCAAAAAAAGATAAAATTGTGATAGTGTTTCTTAAAAAACATGTCACTTTTCTAAGTTATATCGCATTAATTATTTGCATAATGTACTGATAGTGTGCGCCAAACAAAATGTCATTCCATAATTAGAATTGCTGGGGCGAAAGGCTTTTATAGGGGCGGGTGGTGATACAGGACGTGACACATTAGTACATCGGAGTCGATTATTATGGCAAGGCGTCCCCACACAACCGAACTACGTATCGTTTTGCGAACAATTCTCAGCGCGGGTGTGCTCGCGGTGCTGCTGCTTGCGTGTGTGGGGGTGGCGGCGGGCGCGACATGGGTTGTGGATGATGGTGGCGGCGCGGATTTTGCGAGCATACAGGCGGCGGTGGATGCGGCGAGTGATGGGGATACGATTGAGGTCGCGAGCGGGACGTGCGAGGATGATGTGGTCAATGTTAAATTCAGAGGCGTGGTGACCGGGCATCCTGATTTTAGTTGTTTGGTTGGCGCATCGGGCATCAATGTTCAAATTGATGAAATCCTTTCCGATCCAACAGCTAATTTGGAAATTGAGGATACTGTAACCGTTGCTTTTGCAGTAGCGCCTCCTTTCTGCTATATCAATGACATGATAGGGGATAGCGTAGAGGTTTACAGTGTATATCGTGACATTGAAGAAATGCCTGATTGTTGGTTAGATGTCGGGGAACACTGGGTATGGCTGGGCGCGTCAGATCATTATTTTAAGATACTGGATCAACAAGATCCACCTGACAAATCCCTTCTTGAATTGGAGGGGCAATCAATAGTCTACTGGTTCCAGAACGGCAGGTCCTATTGGGTTTGGGACGTGATCAACGATATGTCAGAGGTGACGGGCTGGGACAACGTAATCACTCTGGAGTTCAACCCGGCTGGTTATCCGAATGGACCCATTTTTATCGCAACTGGGGCAGAGTCAAATGGTCTGCTGATCCGTGAGCAGGGGCACCATGAAGTATACGTTATCTCCGGCGGCGAGAAGCATCACTTCACTTCTCCTGAAGCGCTATTGCGGAATGGTTACAGTTTCGATGATGTGGTGGACGTATCTGCACAAATAATTGCAATGTTCCCATCTGGTTATGATATCAGCGTACCAACTCCGCCCCCAACACTCCTGAACTACAACCCGGTTCCAGCCATAACACCCCCCGGCATGCTGTCTCTGATTGCGCTTCTGGCGCTGGCTGGATTCGTGGTTCTGCGAAGAAAGGAGTAAGTAACTCCACAAAAATTATGACCTCTTGATTTACCACTATCGTGACCATAAAAAGCATCATTCAGGTGTGAGTTATGAAGAAGTGGAACGAAACTTTTGTGGATCCACTTAGTTGTGACGTT
>JAYEFS010000412.1:0-1876 GCA_034658695.1 Methanobacteriota archaeon
AGCGCTCCAACCGTATCTGTCGTAAGCAGAGCACCATCTGCATAGATACATGTTGTGCTTGCACATGCTGCCACTTTTCCTATGTTCTTTATCGTGTATGTCACAGATAACGTATCGCCATCAAGTTCCTCTGATTTCTCGATGATCGTTAGGTCTGGCTTGGGGCACCGGTCATCAGCCATCGCTGGCGCTGCCATCATGAGAATTGATAGCGTAACAATAGCCATACACGATATCGAGAAAAGTCTCTTCGTCTTGTCATCCATTTTTTATGGACCTCCTAATTGTTTGTCATAATTCTGCCTGGCCACAGTCACCATCTCTCGCACTCGAGTGCGTGGCGCGTGGATAGCATCTTGCTCTTTCTGCGCATGATTCAGCACGTATACGCCATACTGTCACAACTTCCCATGCATGACACGGGCGACCACGACAAGACCTGAATATGCGATATACAATCTCTGCGCAGGTCTCCCGGGGGGTGAAGTGCGACACAAGAATCACGCGCAAGCCGACATTTACCCATTCACCCATAAAACTTGCGGTTGCGAAACATTTCCGGGAGTCCTGCCAGTCCTGCCGGCTCTGTCGCTCACAATTTCACGCCCCGCCCGCAGCCCGCAGGATCAGAAGCGCGTCGTAGGATGTGACCTGCCCGTCCCAATTTGCGTCAGCGGCGGAATCGTACTGTGGCTGCCTGCCGCAATTTCGATCGCCACCATCGCGTCTGCGGAGGTAAGGCACTGTCGTTGTTAACATCGTCCACCTGCGCCAGAGTGCCGATTATGACACCGACCACGTCCCCGGACCATCCAAGAAACGGACAGAACTTGACCGGATCGCTGATTCCTGTTCTCTTGTTGCCGGTAGAATCAAATGTATGTGCCACAATGACCACATCAGTACATTCACCTTCAGCATTCAGGTTTCTTAGATTGTACCAGCCAACTGCGCCGTTGGTCTCGTCGGAGGCATTCTCACATGACGCCGGCGTCCCGATAAATATATATTACCAGAGCGATGAGGCATACCCATGACTACGACCACGCAATCAAAGAAGGTCTACGAAGAGGCACGAAAACTCATCCCGGGTGGAGTCAGTTCTCCGGTTCGTGCGATAAAACCGTATCCGTTCTACACAGCGTCCGCTGAAGGGTCTGTAGTAACAGACATCGACGGGAACCGGTACATCGACTATGTGATGGGCTACGGACCGCTGATCCTCGGGCACGCCCACCCCGCAATCAAAGACGCTGTCGCGGGTCAGCTCGAGCGCGGCTGGCTGTACGGAACCCCGATTGAGGCAGAGTTGAAGCTCGCATCGAAAATCGCAGCTATATACCCGAGTATCGAGATGATGCGTTTTGTGTCATCCGGAACAGAGGCAACGATGAGCGCGTTGCGTCTTGCCCGCGGGTACACAGGCAGAAACAAGTTCCTGAAGATTGAGGGCGGGTTCCATGGTGCGCAGGATGCGGCTCTCGTGAAAGCAGGCTCCGGGGCGACCACGCACGGAACACCGGATTCGCTCGGTGTGCCGCCGGATTTCACGAAACACACGCTCCAGGTGCCGTACAACGACATTGAGACGATGACAGAGGCGATCGAGTCGAACCGTGGGGACCTTGCGGCGGTGATAATCGAACCCGTGCTCGGAAACATCGGTCCGATACTTCCTGACCCGGGTTATCTCGAAAGCGTTCGCAAGATAACAGAGGAGAACGATGTGCTGCTGATCCTCGATGAGATCATCACCGGATTTCGGCTTGCGATGGGCGGCGCACAGGAGCGTTTTGGAATCGTTCCTGACATGACGACGCTCGGGAAGATCGTCGGCGGAGGATTTCCGTTCGGCGTCTTCGGCGGCAAAAAGGAG
>JAYEFS010000413.1:0-8419 GCA_034658695.1 Methanobacteriota archaeon
GTCGCAAAGACGAAGGAGTGGCGCCCGCGATTGCTACAACGTGATGGCGAGCTACTGTTATCGACCACAGAAAACGTCGGAACCAGGAAAATCCGTGTGATCTTATGGTTAGCTAAACACGTACGAAAACAATAACGAGAAAGACGCTATGGCGCAAAGAACAAAAGTCTCTGTGTGTATTTCACTGGAATTTTCGGTTGTGCCTCAAAAAACAAAAGTAGTAATCAATACCTTCGCCACCCCGTTCGTTGGTATAACCCGGCTTTTAGCGTTCAGAACCTTAGCACACACATTATAGGTAGCTGATATGTTCGCGAAACATTAAAATTGCTACCGCAAAAACCAGACCCAATTTTAATTCAAGAGGTGGGTTGCCGGATAACGAAAATCGGCAGTATTGATATTGGTTGATGGCGAGGGTATTGGTAATACTGCTAAATTCATTCTCAGAACTGCGGACAAAGTAACACTCTTTGCAGAATTGGCAACAAGATGAATACAGATCCCTGACAACAATAATTACATTGAAAACCTTATGGGAATCGTTGGGTAGAGAATAAAGAAGAATCGCCAGTCATGGGTCGATAAAAATCTGGAAATTGTGGTGAATATTATCTGGCAGATAATCTCATAGGTGATGGTTTGGAACGTATGCTATTGGGCACCCCGGATTCCTGCCAGTGTTACTGGATTTTTCGGTCAGATCCCCAGTGCCCCAAATTGATACTGGTCCCAAAAAGCGACTGTTGAGTGCTCCGACCATGACCGTTGGGACGATGTAAATGCTGCACGCCCTTTGGATTAACTTGGAAGGAGACTTCAAGGTCGCTTCGATGCCAGAATGCCACAGAAACAAACAGCTGCCCGGGTACTGAAAGGGTTATGAAATGCTTGAGCGGTATGAAGGGGAAACTGTCACGTACCGTTCTGAGATGAGAAAGGGCGAGTAATCGCCCTTTTCTTAATATGCTACCCCCAATATGCCTTTTTGCGGTATCTTGCCGTTTATAGGCGTGATAGCACATACTCCTGCCTCTGTTAGGGGGGCAAGGAGAGCATATTGGGCCTCCCGAGTTCCCATAGTCACCATTTGAATGCGGAGCGCAAGCGTAGCAAAGCCGTTGGCATCCCATGCTGCGGTCTTGGACCCCGCTTGACGCACACCACCTCGCAATATCATATGACGCTCCCTGCCATATTCCAAGACCGGAGGTTTAGACTAATGGTGGTGTGAATGCAGCGTTTCCGTCACATAGACAACGTCGGCTTCCAGAATCGTCAGAATTTCGGGGCTTGTAACCAACACCCTTCGTTGCGGCATGGCATCCCGTCCCCCCAGCCTCACAACAGTCCGTTACCGGGCTGGGTGCGGGGTTCGGTTCTGGGGGGGTGGCTAGCCTGTCCTCAGGCTGGATTGTAACAGAGCTGTGCGAGTATGAATTTATCTCGGCACTCTCGTGGTTTTATATGTGGATATCCACACAATATTGGGCGTAGTGCTGCTGGTCGCCCTCAATTCAACTGCACGCCTGTAACGCTCGATATGTCGTTTTCCTGCATCGCAACGCCGATGGTATGGGATGCCGCCTGAATCATCGGTTTTCGCAGCGAAACAACGATGAACTGTGCACTTTTTGCGGATTTCTCAATTCTCGATGCGATCCGCTCGACATTTGCGCCGTCGAGGAACATATCAATCTCATCGAACGCGTAGAACGGTGCTGGACGGTGCTGCTGGATCGCAAAGATGAATGCCAACGCAGTCAAACTCTTCTCACCGCCAGACATCGCCTCGAGCCGCTGCAGCGTCTTGTCGGCTGGCTGCGCCCTGATCGTCATGCCACCTGTGAACGGATCCTCGGGATTTTCAAGGATCAGTTCACCATGTCCCCCGGATAATTCTGCAAAGATTGATTTGAAGTATCCGTTGATCACATCAAACGAATCAAAGAATGTCTGTTTCTTCAGGAACTCATACTTCTCGATCCTGCCGATGATCCCTTCTCGCTCATCAGAAAGAGTGTCTTTTCTTGTTTTGAGTGTGGACATTCTCAATTCCACAGCCTCATACTCCTCAATTGCGCGCATGTTGATCGGTTCGAGTCGCACCATCGCAGAATCTATGGATTGGATGCGAGTTCGCACCTCTTCTTCGGTCGGGACGTCTTGAGACTCATCGATTCCCGATTCAACGATCTCGGAGCGGAGCGCAGTTATCTGATCTTTGAGTGCATCCTGTGTTGCAATCAGCGCCTGTGAGTCCCATCGCGCCTGATCGAGGCGCTTCTGCAGACTGCTGAGCGATCTTGACATCGTGTCGAGACGTTTTTGCACAGTTGCGCGCTCCTCCTGCAGGGCAGAGAGTTCGCAATCAAGCTCATTTTCCCGGTCCGACTTCTCTTTGAGTTTCTCCTCGCAATCAAGAATATCGTCCCGGAACTCCGTAATTTTCGATTGATGTTCAGTTTTTCGGTGTTCGAGTTCTTTTATTCGATTCTTATCAGTTTCAAGTTTCGTTTTTGTGTTGTCCTTCTCAAGGATCATTGATTTTATGTCTGTTTCGATATCTCGCACTCGGTCTCTTAATCTATTTATTTCAGAGGTTATTCTGTCAGACTGTGAATTCAAAACCGGTATTTCGGAGTCTCCGAGTTCGCTCTCGAGTTTCGAGACGCTCTTCATGAGCTCGCGTATCTGCTCGGTCTCGGATGCAATCTTCGACTCAATCTCCTCCATCTGAGTCCGCATCGTCTCCCGTTCCGCCTTGATATCCCGGAGCGTCTCCTGCTTTTTCTGAATGCTGACAGTGAGCCTGTCGCTTCTTCCGGCAACTTCCTCAGTCTGGAGTTGTTTCTTTGCGATCTTCTTTTCGAGTTCGTTTATCTCAATGTTTATGGACGAAATGTGTCCCTCAACTGAGTCGATCCTATCCGCAAGATTCTTTTTCCGTGAATCGTATTCTGCAATCTGTTCTGCCAGTTTTACCAGTTTTTCCTGCTCCATAGCAGCGAAATGCGACCCGCGATTGGACGTTGATCCACCAGTCATAGCACCAGCCTTTGTGACCAGTTCACCGGAGGAGGTGACCATGTTGTAGTCCCCGATCAGTTTTCTTGCGGTACCCAGGGTATCGACCACCACCATATCACGGAACACGTATCTGAATGCTTTCTCAAACTTTGAATCAAAATCGATCAGGTTTATAGCATAATCAATTACTCCCGTCATTTCAGGAAGGCTTTTGTACGAGAAATCACTTCTGAGTTTGTTTAGCGGTAAAAACGTTGCCCTCCCGGCAGATTTTCGCTTCAGCAGGTTGATCGCATGCGAAGCGGTCTCATCGCTCTCCACAACGACGTTCTGCATGCGGGCGCCGGCAGCAACTTCCAGCGGGACAGCATGCTCCTGCTCGACTCTACCAAGGGATGCGACCGTACCATATACTCCGGGAAGTTCTTTTGCCTTCTTCGCATCTAAAACCGTTTTTACGGCATGTGGGTACCGCAGATCCTCTGCCGCCTTGACACGTGCCTCTGTTTTGACGTATTTCTGATATATGTCGTTGAGATGCTTCTCGATTCCGTCAAGCTCGGGTCTCAGTTCCGATCTGCTACTTTCGAGGTCGTTTCGATCGGTAACCTGGGTTTCTATCCCCTTCGTGCAACAATCAATCTCGCTCTGTAACGACTTCAGGTCATCGTCAACCGATGCGATGCTCTTCTCCGCGTCCTCGATATCGGCATGTAGCTCCTGCTCTTCTGTACTCTTGCGACGAATCGCATCCAGAAGCCGATCCTGCTCCCGCATATCTTCGTTTCTGGTGGATTTTGCGAGCTCGACGTTCTTCTTCTCCGCATCCAGCCGATCCCGTGTCTCTGCGTATTTCGCATCCACCTCATCGATTCTGCTGCGAATCAGCATCAGTTCGGAGTCATTCGCCTCAATTTCTGCCAGGACGCTCTCTTTCCGTAAACGTTCGTCATTGATCTTCTCTTCGCATTCCGCGAGCAGATTACCGGACGAATCAACATCCATGAATAACCGCTCCCGCTCTTTTCTGACATCCTTAATCTCGTGCTCGAGCAGTTCGATCGAATTCACCAATCTGGAAATCTCACCTCGAATCTGTTCAATCTCCTTCTTTATCTCGATCTGCTCATGCTCCCCTTTACGCATGATTTTCTCATTCAAATCTCTCAAAGCGGATTCTATCCCGGAGAGCTCCTCCTCCTTTTCGTTCAGATCCGATTGTAGCCCGATCTCAGTCTCCTGTTTGGAAGCAATCTCCTTTGATATCGACTGCTCTTCCTTCAACGCATTCTTAAGTTTCGCAAGGATCGTGAACGCCTCATAGCGCTCTCTTTCGTCTTTGAGAGACTGGTATTTCATCGCCTGATCGCGTTCTCTCTTCAGCTTTCTGCGCTGCTGCGTAACCTCTGAGAGGATGATCTCGATCCGTTCGATCTTTTCACGCACAGTATCCAGTTCGTTGTGTGCCCTTTCCTTCTTTTCATCGAATTCTGCCACGCCTGCGATCTCATCGATGAGTTTTCTCCGCTCAAACGGAGTCATTTCTGTTATTCTGGTCACATCACCCTGCATGACCACATTGCACCCCTCAGGTCGTATCCCTGCCCTGGCAAGGTGTGCGTGAACCTCAGAGAGCGTGCATGCGCGGTCATTGAAGTAATAGTAGCTGTAGTACCCGCTCCGGGTCTGCCTGATCCTGCGGGCGATCTCGATTGTATCGCCCTCAGAAGGAAAAAACCGGTCGCTGTTATCGAACCTGATCGTGACCAGCGCGGAGTCGAGCTCCTTACGCGTCCCGTTCCCGTTGAATATCAGGTCAGTCAATTTCTCTGCCCGCATCGTCCTGGAACCAGATAAACCGAGCACAAAGATGATGCCATCCACTATATTTGATTTTCCACTCCCGTTGGGTCCGGAAATGGTGGTAAAATCGTTGAAGAGCGGTATCTTTACCTTTTTTCCAAACGATTTGAAATTCTCGAACTCTATCTCCTTTATGTGCACACTGACCTCCAGTCAGTCGTCCGGACTCCGGGTCAACATGTGATGATGACTTCGCCCTGCTCGCCGCGTTCTGAATGAGCCTTCGGAGTGCTTTCAGCTATGATATACTCAGTATGTCCGCTGTTCCTACTGTTTCTGATGTTTCTACGGTTTTTCGGATTAGATTCCAGCTTCTGCTGCATCTCCTCGATGATTGCTTTCTGATAGAGCAGTTCATCCAGTATTCCGTGCATATCCTCTTTCAGCTCCTTGACTTTCGTCTCGAGTAGAACGATACGCTCCACATCCACAGATGTCGACCCAACCATCTCCGCGATTACCTGATCCCGCTCCTTCAGCTTCTGTTCAAGCCGTTCAATGATGATATCTCGTTGCTTATCCATCCATACCCGTTCCATCTTTTTATTTTGAAATAAACCAGCCAGTATAATGTTTTGTATGCTCATATATAAACATTGCTGAAATGGGGGGCGGCACACCCCTTATATTATAGAAGATACTGGTGCTACAAAAGATAGGAGACTTTGTAGTACCTTCGGGATGGGTTCGGAAAACCACAGAGAAAAACAGAGAATACCGAGAAAACAGCAACTTTCTGTGCCCTTCGCATCCCCTGTAGTCAATCTTCCTTACCATAACTCGAGTCAAGCCCATCCGGAAGAAATTACAAAGCCACCGAAACGTTCACGAAACGTTTCTGGTTCTGCCGTTTTCTGTGGTAGCTATCGGTACCGTCACATGTGTGGGGCCGCGGGCACCGCTCTGCGTCTCTGCGCCTTTGCGTTAAATCAGAGAAACGCCAAGACGCCAAGACGCGAAGGCGCAAAGGATGAATAAGTCTCTTCTGACATCTTTTGAAAACCACAGAATCCATCAGAATCAGAAACGTTTATGTGGTAATAGCCAGAGAGAGTACATCGATGGCTAAGAAGAAATCAAGTGGTGCCGGGCTCATGTCCTCTGCCGGTCTAATGAGATACTACGAGGCGGATGAGTCCGCGATACGCATCAACCCCAAGACTGTGGTTCTGGTCGGAGTCGTTACAGGCATTCTCGCAATCGCACTCGGTTTTCAGTACGGAACCTGGCCAGTCTGAAGACGTTTCACCATGTACGCGCCCTCTCGTGTGTACCCATGTTTTCGGTAGTACTCACGTACACCGATCCCGCTCGTAACTGCTATTTTCCCAAATCCGTGCCCGGATGCGAGACTTTCTGCCGCAGCAAGCAGTTCGCCCCCATAGCCACGGTGCTGCCACTGATCCATAAGGGGACTCTCGCGCAAGCGCACCATGCCCCCATACACCACCAGTTCTCGCACGAGAGCAGCGCCCACAAGTTCGGAACGGTGTGGGTGCGGAGAATTAGGAAATCGCAGGCGCAGAAAACCAACCAGAATTCCCTTTTCCACGTCTTCAAACGATATGAAGTGCTCGGTTCCGCCACACGCCTCGTACGTCTCGGTTAAGAGTTCAATCTCCTCTGGCTCCCCCCTCCCGCGCAGCGATGCATGCCCTGCCTCGCGGCACCGGATGCAGGCGCAAGACCCCCCGCTTAATTGCATCCTCTCTTCTGCGAGCTGACGGATGTTGCTCTTGGTTACGCCTGCTATCACCTGCTGTGCTGGGATGTCCCGCTGAATCCGCTGCAGCCGCACCCATTTCGGGAGGGTGGCTTTGATTTTTGCGAGCAGTTCGACTGCCTCGTCGTTCGCAAGCGGTTGGTAACTGCCGTCTCGCCACCACTGATACAGAATTGTTCCCTCGGAAACGAGTGTGGGATATATCTTCAGGTGATCCGGGCAAAATCTGGGGTCACTGAAGATCGTCTCAAACATGGAAAGATCAGAGTCGCTATCGGATCCTGGCAACCCGAGCATGACATGGAACCCGACCTTGAGTCCGCAGTCCCGCAAACGCTTGTTGGCTGCGATTGAGTCCTCGACGGTATGGCCGCGGTTGATCGTCCCCAGCACACGGTTGTGGATGTTCTGAACCCCTATCTCCACCTTTGTTGCGCCCATTTCGAGCAGGCGGTTGATTTCATCTATTGACAGGCAATCAGGTCGGGTTTCAAAAGTGATCCCGATGTTTCTGACCGCTGCGGTCTCGTTTGCAGCGATCACGGATTTAATGTCCTGATCAGTGCTGGCAGATGGGCTGCGAAGATCGTTCATAGCCAACAGACACTGCTTGACAAACCACTGCTGATAATCCGGCGGGCGTGCCGTGAACGTCCCGCCCATCACGATCAATTCGACCTTGTCAACCGGATGCCCTATGCTCTGCAACTGCCGCAGGCGCACGGTCACCTGCTCGTACGGATCGTAGTCGCACGAGATCGCACGCATCGTCGCAGGCTCCCGCCCCATATAGCTCTGCGGCGTATTGAACGCGGACCCCGGACCGCCCGGACACGGGATACATGCGCCGTGCGGGCACGGATACGGCGAAGTCATCACAGCAACAACAGAAACCCCTGATATCGTGCGAACACGCTTCCGCTGGAGCAGATGGAGTACCTGCGCCCGTTCATCCACTGAAGAGAGCGCAAGAATCTCCGCATTCCCTGGCAGACTGAGGAGCCTGTATTTTGCGCTGACCCTCTTCTTTGCGATCTCGAGTTCACGCTTGCTCGTAATCTCGCTATTTAAGATCTGTTCAAGGATCTCGCGGCATGCCGGTTCTGACATTGTGTCTGTATCGTTCCGGTTCTGTCTTAATGGTTCGGGGGTTTGCGTACGGGCGTCTTCGAAATCACAGTCGACCAGACCGTCGATGTGACATGGCTGATCAACGGTGCCGTGGTAGCTACAATTGCCGGCGTGACCGAGGCGAGCTATACGAACACCAGTGCAGCCACTGGTGTCTGAAACGTGTCGGCAGTCGTTGCAAATACGAATGGGACTGATATGCAGACGTGGACGTGGAATATCCCTGTGACCGCGGAAGGGGGCAAGGGCGATGTGAACGGCGATGGTGAGGTTAACTCGGTGATGCGGTCTTACTGTTCAACTGGGTCTCGTTTGAGGGTGAGCGGAATACGACGTACGCGCTTGCCGAGCTGGGCAATGCGAATGTCAATGGTGTGGGCGATGTGGATATTGGCGATGCGGTCCTGCTCTTCAACTGGGTCTCGTTTCCGAATGAGCGGGGAACGACGTACGTTCTGAAGTAAGATGTGGGTGACAGGAGTGGGTGCACAATCGCTGAAAAAGCGCAAATCCGCGGGTGTCGAGCAGCTCTCCGCGGCACGCGAAAGGTGGGGTGATGAAAACTCTCCATATTCGGGTGAGTTCCACATCCCAAAACCTTGCCATTTTTGTTCCTTTTTGTCACCCCGTCCTCAATGGACAATAGATAAGTGGCGCGCTGAATACGGCGCG
>JAYEFS010000414.1:0-8413 GCA_034658695.1 Methanobacteriota archaeon
AGCAACTGGTATCAGCAACGAAAACACGATTGCAGCACCTGCTTGACAATGAAGTTTATTATTGTAGGATTAAGGAGATAGAAGAGGTGCAATACGATGGGTGGGTCTACGACTTTGAAGTTGAAGAACATCACAACTTCATTGCAAACAATATCCTCTGCCACAATACCATCGAGTTGATCGCATTTCTTCTACACGTTCACGAGGAGATGAGAGGGGAGGGGAAAATCCCGGATCCGACACTCCTGATCTGCCCGATGTCTGTTGTTGGCAACTGGCAGCGAGAGGTTGAGCGTTTCGCACCGCATCTTCGGGTGATGATCCATCACGGCACTGACCGGCTCACTGGCAGCGATTTTGCAGATGAGGCAGAAAGAAACGACCTTGTGATTAGCACATACTCGCTTGCGCATCGCGACGAAAAGATACTATCGCAGGTCTACTGGCAGCACATCGTCCTCGATGAGGCACAGAACATCAAGAATCCGGGGGCCAAGCAGACACAAGCGATAAAGAGGATCAAAGCCGGTCAGATGATTGCGCTCACAGGGACGCCTGTTGAGAACCGCCTTTCTGAGCTCTGGTCGATCATGGAGTTCTTAAACAGCGGCTACCTCGGTAGTGCGCGGAGTTTCCGCACGAACTTCGCAATACCGATCGAGAAGTACCGGGACAAGGGACGTGCAGAGGTTTTGAGGCGAATAATTCAGCCATTCGTTCTCAGGCGTATGAAGACCGACCCCACGATCATACAGGATCTGCCTGAGAAGATGGAGCTTAAGGTTTATCACAACCTCACAAACGAGCAGGCATCGCTTTATGAGGCAGTGGTTGATGAGATGCTCGATAAGATCGATAACTCCGAAGGAATCGAGCGCAAAGGTCTTGTGCTTGCCACACTGACCCGACTGAAGCAGATCTGCAACCATCCCGCACTCTTTCTCCAGGACGGAAGCGCACTCTCGGGGCGATCAGGAAAACTGACGCGTATTGAGGAGATGATCGACGAGGTGCTTGCGGAGGACGATAAGGCGCTGATCTTCACGCAGTTTGCGGGAATGGGCGCTATGCTGCGCCACCACCTTCAGGAGCGCTTCGATTGCGAGGTACTCTTCCTGCACGGCGGAACACCACGAAAACAGCGGGATGAGATGGTCCGGCGGTTCCAGGAGGTTGGGGATACACCGCAGCTATTCGTTCTCTCGCTCAAAGCAGGCGGGTTCGGGCTGAACCTCACCGCTGCAAACCATGTCTTCCACTTCGACCGCTGGTGGAACCCCGCTGTTGAGAATCAGGCTACTGACCGGGCTTTTCGCATCGGACAGAAGAGAAACGTCTTTGTCCACAAGTTCGTCTGCATCGGAACACTGGAGGAGCGGATTGACCAGATGCTAGAAGAGAAGAAAGAGCTTGCAGACGCAATCGTTGGTGCTGGCGAGGCATGGTTAACCGAACTATCCACAAGCGAACTCAAGGATATCTTCACGCTGAGCCGGGATGCGGCGTGTGGCGGGGCGGGGGCTGAGGTAGGAACCGGAATAGAAACAGGAACCAGAACGGACGCAGGAACAGAAACGAGGGCAGGAGGTGATCAGTGATGGGCAGACGGGGCTACTGGGACTATTATCAGTACACGCCGGCAAAGCCAAAGGAGGTTGCGGACGGCATAAAAGCAAAGAGCAAGCGGGGCGCAATCGGAGAGACGTGGTGGTCGAAACGGTGGATCGATGTTCTCGAATCCTTCAACATGGGTGCAAGACTGACCAGGGGGAAATCTTATGCCCGGAAAGGGCAGGTCGTCTCAATTGATGTTGACAAGGGTGCTGTCGATGCAAAGGTGCAGGGCACAGGATCAGAACCATACGAGGTCACAATCGGGCTGAAACCGATCTCTGAGGACGACTGGGAGAAAGTTCTGGATGCCATGGCGTCAAAAGCGATCTTCGCAGCCAAACTTCTCTCAGGAGAGATGCCGGCTGGAATTGAGGATGCTTTTGCGGAGGCAGGCGTCTCGCTCTTCCCGACGAAGAGACGGGATCTTAAAACCGAGTGTTCCTGCCCGGATGGGGCAAACCCGTGCAAACATATCGCAGCAGTCTACTATCTCCTTGCAGAGCGCTTTGACGATGACCCGTTCCTGATCTTCAAGCTCAGGGGCAGAACAAAGGAGGAGATCGTTGAGTCTCTCAGGAGATGGCGTGCACCTGACGTTGGCGTCTCCGCGGAGGATGGTGTGGGGGCGGGGACGGTATCGCAAGCATCGCCCGATGAGAATGCAAAACCGCTCGATTCCTGTCTCGATTGCTTCTGGGAGCTGGGCGTCTCACTGGAATCGTTCGCAGTTACACCCGCGCCCCCTGCAGTTGTTGCTACAATCCTGAAGAGACTCGGGGACGCTCCGTATGTGGTAGGCAAAGACAACATCAGCGCGTTGCTCGCAAAGGCTTATGAGGTAGCGGGCAGGATGGCGTTGCAGATGGTCTCTGGCGAATCGGATCAGGATTTGGAGGCGGATGTGCATGGCTAAGAAAATGAAGAAGAAGAGAGAAACTGAGAAGGAACGGATGGAACGAAAGGAGAAGATTGCAAAGAAGCGGGAGAAGAAGCTGGCAAGGAAGATTGCGAAGAGGGAGGCGGTTGCGACTGTGGAGCCGGTGGAGCCAGATGAGCCGGTTGTGGACGAGTGGATTTGCGATGAAGTTTGCGAGGAGATGGAAGAATTCGATGTGGATACCCTCTCTCCGGATATTTTCGAGGATACTTCGCTGTGGTGGGGGGAATTTAATAAATTGGACTGGACTTGCGAACTGGGACTGTTTTATGCAACGTTTGAGAACGCGGGAACGGAAGAGTTCTGGGAAAAGCTGGAACCTTTTGATGCGGTTATCGAAGTTTTCCACAGATCAACCATAGCTGAGAGAGTAGAAGATGGTATAAAGTTATTGGAAACTCTTAAGGCGCAGAGACCCGAGCAGTACATGGAACATTTTGAGTATTACGACTGTGACCTTCTCTATCACTATGCCCCACGGAACGAAGATTGGCGGATAGACGAGATAATCGGGCATTTTGAAAAGGAGCCTGAGCGGGACGTGGATAATCTTTTTGTGGTTCTGGACCTCCTCAGAATATACGGCATGGCGGATGGTCTGGATCGGTTGAGCACTGCATCTTATCACAGATTAAAATGTTCGGATCAGATCGTGCCGAGTGGTGATGATGAACTTCACCATCTAACTATTTTCTGTTCTATTCGGAAATATGTAGCCTCACCGGACTATGGGACAAAAGAAGCGGAAGAAGAGTTCCACAGGGAGTTAGAGGCGCGGGATTTCTGGAAATATGGGGCGAAAGAGGAGGCTGACGAAAGGTTGCAGACAGTTGTGTCGGCACTGCGGGGCGAGACCGGACAAGACTTGCGGCGGAACGATTTTCTGATATCGGACGATCGTTGTGAGGATAACGTTTTTTTGTTGGGTATGGCGTTTATACGTTATCTGTACACTGAGAAATCGATTGAGTGGGTGACCGGGGATCTCTTCCGCGAGCTTGCTCTTGACTACTTTGCGAGGGTTTCGGCGCAGAGTGAACTGGGGGCTGAATTTTATTTTAGTTTCTCAAAGGAATATCTCGATAAATATCTGTTGGGCTTTTTCGGGTTCCTCTCTCTCAGCGATGCAAAGGGAATGGCTGTATTAAAAGCGATGGAACATTTCTCATCTTTCCTGCACGAGAGGGGTATCTACGATAATCGGGAGTTTACAGAGGTAAAACGTGCGATACGAGAGTTCAAAAAGCCGATAGGGAAGATGTATGAGAGGAAATCATGGAAGTACGGGTTTGTGGAGATGTGGGAGTGAGCAGTTGGCTGTGCGTGCCGACTGGAATTGAGGATGCTTTTGCCGAGGCTGGCGTCTCACTGGACTCGTTCTCAGTCAAGCCCGCGCCCCCTGCAGTTGTTGCTGCAATCCTGAAGATTGGGGACGCTCCGTATGTGATAGGCAAAGACAACATCAGCGCGTTGCTCGCAAAGGCTTATGAGGTGGCGGGCAGGACGGCTTTGCAGATGGTGTCCAGCGAATCGGATCAGGATTTGGAGGTGGATGTACATGGCTAAGAAAATGAAGAAGAAGAGAGAAACTGAGAAGGAACGGATGGAACGAAAGGAGAAGATGGAAAAGAAGCGGGAGAAGAAGCTGGCAAGGAAGATTGCGAAGAGAGAGGCGGTTGCGACCGTGAATCCGGTGGAGCCAGAGGAGCCGGTTGTGGACGAGGGGGTTTGCGATGAAGTTTGCGAGGAGATTGAAAACATTGATTTGGAAGAGCTCTCCGCAGAGGTTTTCGAGGATACTTCGCTGTGGTGGGATGTATTTGATAAGTTAAAGAGTGACCAAAAACCAGAACTGTTGTATGCAACGTTTGAGAAGGGGGTGGATGAAGAGTTCTGGGGAGAGCTTGAACTTTTTGATGCGGTCCGTGGAGTTTTTGACACGTTGATTGCGGATAAGCAGATAGAGGCGGGGATTACGTTACTGGAAACTCTCAAGAAGCAAGTACCCGGTCAGTACATGGACCATTTTCCACATTACGACTGTAACCTCCTCTATTACTATGCACCGTTGCATGAGGATGAGCGGATAGACGAGATAATCGGGCATTTTGAAAAAGATCCTGGTGATGACGTGTATAAGCTTTTTGTGGCTCTGAACATCCTCAGACTATACGGCATGGCAGATGGCGTGGATCGATTGAGCACCACAGCATATCAAAAATTGAAGGATTATGATTTGGTCACACCGAGTGGTCTTGACGAACTTCTCCAACTATCCGTTTTCTGTGCCTTTCGGAAATATGCAACCTCCCCTGACTACGGAAAAAAAGAAGCGGAGGCGGAATTCTACAGGGAGCTAGACGCACGGGATTTCTGGGAATATGAGGCGAAAGAGGCGGCTTGCGAAAGGTTGCGGAAGAATTTATTGGTGTTACGAGGAGAACTGGAACCGGACTGGAAACGAGGCGATTTTCTAATATCCGACGGTTGTTATAGGGAGAACGTTGTTCAGTTGGGCACGGAATTTGTCCGTTATCTGTACACCGAGAAATCGATTGAATGGGTGACTGGAGACCTCCTCTGCGAGCTTGCTTTTGACTACTTTGGAGGGATTCCGGAGCGAAGGGTTGGATTTTATTTCAGTTTCTCAAAGAACTATCTGGATAAATACCTGGGCGGATTTTTCGGTTTCTTCAAGGATGATGCAAAAGCAGTGGCGGCATTGAAAGCGGTGGAATATTTCTGCTATTTCTTGTACGAGAGAGGAATCTATGATAACAGGGCGTTAAAGGAGGTAAAACGTGCGATGAATGTGTTTAGCGAGCCGATGGGGGATATATGCGAAAGAAATTTGTGGAAGTGCCGGTTTGTGGAGATGTGGGAGTGAGCAATTGGATATGCGTGCCGACGCAAACATGCTTTGGGGTCGGATATGAGCGGATCGTCGTTGCGATCGACCGCGAGCGCAGGTTTGAAGATGGCGATGGAAAACCGATGATCGAGCTCGAAGATGGGCGCAGCGCGTGGCATGATGTTGTTGTATGTGGTGGCAAGTCCCCCACCCGCATCGATACCACCAGGGTGGGCACGGCAGGTGCAAGAATCTTTTGGCGCAGGTGAGATTTTGCTTGCGGGCAAGGAAATTGTGGTGGAGTCACTGACCCCGGGCTGGAAAGTCAGGGGCATGCCTGTTGATTCTTGCTTATGGTCTTCGTATTTCTGGTGGGATTGATAGAATCACTGTATCTCTATTCCCGCTCTCGACTGTTTGGTTAGCGGAAGAGCAAGCGGGGCGCAAGCGAAGAGACGTTGTGGTCGAAACGGTGGATCGATTTTCTCGAATCCTTCAACATGGGTGCAAGACTGGTCAGGGGGCGCTCTTACGCCCGGAAAGGGCAGGTCGTCTCAATTGATTTTGGCAATGGCATTGTCGATGCGAAGGTGCAGGGCACAGGATCAGAACCGTACGAGGTCACAATCGGGCTGGAACCGATCTCTGATGACGACTGGGAGAATGTTCTGGGTGCAATGGCGTCAAAAGTGATATTCGCATCCAAACTCCTCTCAGGATAGGTGTCAACCACAATCGAGGATGTTTTTGCAGAGGCTGGTGTCTCACTGGACGCATTCTCGGTCAAGCCCGCGCTCCCTGCAGTTGTTGCTGCAATCCTGAAGAGACTCGGGGACGCTCCGTATGTGGTAGGTGAAGAGAATATCAGCGCGTTGCTAGCAAAGGCTTATGAGATGGCGGGCAGGAGGGCTTTGCAGATACTGTCCAGCTAATCGGATCAGGATTACTGAGGTGGACATAATGGCTAAGAAGTGGATGAAGAAGAGAGAAAAGAAGAAGGAACGGATTGCTAGGGCGGGAAAGAAGATGGTGAGGGTATCGAAGACTGTGAAAACAGTGGTAGACGAAGAGGTTGACCAGGGGGTGGAAGAATGTGATGTCGATACACTTTCTCCAGATATTTTCGAGGATCCTTCGCTGTGGTGGGAGGAATTTAATAAATTGAACTGGGCTTGTGAACTGGAATTGTTTTATGCAACGTTTGAGAAAGCGGGAGCGGAAGAGTTCTGGGAAAAGCTGGAACCTTTTGAGGCTGTTACTGAAGTTTTCCACAGATCAGCCATGGCTAATAGAGTAGAAGATGGAGTAAAGTTATTGGAAACTCTTAATGAGCAGAGACCCGTGCAGTACATGGAACATTTTCAGTATTACGACTGTGACCTTCTCTATCGCTATGCCCCACGGAACGAAGATTGGCGGATAGACGAGATAATTGGGCATTTCGAAAAGGAGCCTGAGCGGGATGTGGATAAGCTTTTTGCGGTTCTGGACCTCCTCAGAATATACGGCATGGCAGATGGTCTGGATCGGTTGAGCACTGCATCTTATCACAGATTACAATGTTTGGATCAGACCGTGCCGACTGGTGATGGTGAACTTCACCATCTAACTATTTTCTGTTCTATCCGGAAATATGTAGCTTCACCGGACTATGGGACAAAAGAAGCGGAAGAAGAGTTCTACAGGGAGTTAGAGGCGCGGGATTTCTGGAAATATGGGGTGAAAGAGGAGGCTGACGAAAGGTTGCAGACAGTTGTGTCGGCACTGCGGGGCGAGACCGGACGAGACTTGCAGCGGGACGATTTTCTGATATCGGACGATTGTTGTGGTGATAACGTTTTTTTGTTGGGTATGGCGTTTATACGTTATCTGTACACTGAGAAATCGATTGAGTGGGTGACCGGGGATCTCTTCCGCGAGCTTGCTCTTGACTACTTTGCGAGGGTTTCGGCGCAGAGTGAACGGGGGGCTGAATTTTATTTTAGTTTCTCAGAGGAATATCTTGATAAATATCTGTTGGGCTTTTTCGGGTTCCTCTCTCTCAGCGATGCAAAGGGAATGGCTGTATTAAAAGCAATGGAACATTTCTCATCTTTCCTGCACGAGAGGGGTATCTATGATAATCTGGAGTTTACAGAGGTAAAACGTGTGATACAAGAGTTCAAAAAGCCGGTGGGAAATATATATAAGAAGAAATCATGGAAGTACGGGTTTATGGAGATGTGGGAGTGAGCAGTTGGCTGTGCGTGCCGACGCAACGATGCCGTGGGTTCGGATGATCTGAGAGGATCGTTGTTGCGATCAAGTGCAAGCGCAGGTTTGAAGAGGGCAATTGAAAAACGATAATCGAGCTTGGAGATTGTCGCAGCGCGCAGCATGATGTTGTTGTGTGGTGGCAAGTCGCCCACCCCCATCGATACCACCAGGTGGGCATGGCAGGTGCAGGAATCTTTTGGCACAGGTGAGATTCTGCTTGCGAGCAGGGCAATTGTGGTGGAGCCACTGACCCCGGGCTGGAAAGTCAGGGGCATCCCCGTTGATTCTTGCTTATGGTCTATCGTATTTCTGTTGGGATTGATAGAATCACTCTATCTCTATTCCTGCGCCCGACTGTTTAGTTAGCGAAATATCATAGCTCTTCACCTATTTCCGAGATCTCCGTATCCCGCCTGTGATATCTCATCTCATCAACCATCTCCCTTGCGATATCCAGAGACCTGCGTGCATCCTCGTTCCTGCCAATAGCCAGGTACAGCCGTGCATATCCCAAATGGCAGTCCGCCTGATGCAGCCCCATCTCCCCGCGCTCTGCAATGGTCATCGCCTCATCCAGGTCACGCTGCGCCTTATCGAATTCGCCTTGCGCCCTGTGCAGCTCTGCCATGGCAAGCAAGCCGCGAGGAATGTGATGCTGGGCTCCTGCCTGCCGCAACCTGTCCATTGCCTGGTTCAGGTGCCCTTTCGCCTGAGTAATATCCTGGCTGGTAATATCCTGGCTGCCTTCTTGTAGG
>JAYEFS010000415.1:0-8406 GCA_034658695.1 Methanobacteriota archaeon
CAAGAAAAACCAGTAGCAATCGGTTCAATCCAATTGGAAAGATGCTTTCGCTCCAGTACTAAAATGAAACAAAAATGGGACCAATTCAGTACGGGGTATACACATCCTTTCATCACCCTACCCACAAGCTACTTATAATCAGCATGGATAGTATGGTGTATAATTCCCGGAGGAAACGAACGATTGAAACAGCCCAGTGTTAACATCGGCATGGTAGGGCATGTCGATCATGGAAAGACCACGCTTGTCAGCGCGCTCTCTGGAGTGTGGACCGATCAACACAGCGAAGAGCTGAAACGAGGCATATCGATACGGCTGGGCTATGCGGATGTCACATTCAGGCGCTGCCCTGATTGCGAGGAGCCACAGTGCTACACTGTTGAGAAGAAATGCCCGCATTGCGGCGCTGCGACCGAGGAACTGCGCACAGTCTCCTTTGTTGACTCGCCGGGACATGAGACACTGATGGCTACCATGCTCTCTGGCGCTGCGATCATGGATGGTGCAGTGCTCGTGATCGGAGCGAACGAACCCTGCCCACAAACGCAGACAAGTGAACATCTGATGGCTCTCGACGTAATCGGTGTCAAAAACATCGTGATCGTGCATAATAAACTCGATCTCGTGTCAAAGCAGGACGCAATCGAGCATTACAATTCTGTGAAGGAATTTGTCAAAGGAACGGTTGCGGAAAACTCCCCGATAGTCCCGATATCCGCGCAACAGAAGATAAATCTCGATCTTTTAATTCAGACACTGGAAGAAGCTATCCCATCCCCAGTCTATGATCCGGACAAGCCGGCTCACCTTCTGGTTGCACGATCATTCGATGTCAACCGACCCGGAATCCCGCCCGATAAGCTGATAGGCGGTGTCATCGGCGGCACACTCAGTCAAGGCAGCCTGCGTGTTGGCGACGATATTGAGATCAGCCCGGGGCGGCGACTTGAGCAGATAGGCGGTGTCAAGTGGGTACCGATCACAACACGCATCTCAAACGTAATCTCCGGCGGTAAGAAGCAGAAGAAAGCAACCCCTGGCGGACTCCTCGCAATCGGTACAACGCTGGACCCGGCGATGACCAAGAGTGACCAGCTCACCGGACAGGTCGCTGGCAAGCCAGGGACACTGCCACCGGTCTGGGACTCGTTTACCATGAAAACCACGCTTCTCAAGTGGGTCGTCGGGTCAAGCGACAAATCAAAGGTCGAACCCATCCACGCAAGCGAGCCGCTGATGCTGAGCATCGGAACTGCGACCACTGTTGGTGCCGTCACAAGTGCACGCAGCGATGCTGCCTCGGTCCGGCTGAAGCGCCCGGTATGCGCAGAGATCGGATCGCAGGTTGCGATATCGAGACGTGTTGGCTCCAGATGGCGCCTGATCGGGGTTGGCGAACTGACTGAATGACCGGAGCAGGATAATAATCGAATGAAGATCATTCTCGACACCAATGCGCTGATGGTTCCTGTTCAGTTTGGTGTCGACATCTTCTCAGAACTCTCATCACTCAATTTTGACGAGTATCTCGTCCCCTCAGGGGTTGTGCGCGAGCTCAAGGGAATCGTATCATCCGGGCACGGTCTCGACCAAAACGCTGCTCGCGTCGCATTATCCATAGTATCCCGATTCCGGATAATCGAGACCGTTGGGGCTGTTGATGATGCAATTCTCAGGCTTGCAATCGAGATTGGTGCCGCAGTATTCACGAATGATTCCGAGCTGCTGAGGCGATTGCGTGATTGTGGCGTGAATGTCGTATATATGAGGCAGCGGAGTTATCTGGAGAGCATTCCGTGAGATGTGGGGGTCAATAGAGTGTCTTCGTATCGTTGCAATAGACGATTGCGGATAAGGAAACACGTAGAAAGATTAGGCATTGCATCTTCGATTGGGATTATCTTTAGCTTTCAGCAAGAAATGAAAAGAACGGGCACCTGATGCATAAAACTCTAATAGATGCCCGATTTCGTGCCGTGCCGTATTTCGTCGGTTTACCGTTTTATTCCACCGGTATGAAGTGCACATCCAAAACAAGCTTCTGCCCGGCATCAGAGAGCACGAAATTGAGGAATGCGCGCTCATCCTCATCCGGATCGCCGTTCGTGAGCATCCAGAGCGTCCGCGAAATTGCGTACTCGCCATTTCGGACGTTCTCGACAGTGGGTTCGACATCGTCGAGTTTCACAGCCCTGACGTCGGAATTGACATATCCAAGGGATATGAATCCAATGGCGTCTTTGTTCCCGGCAACAGTCGTCCGTATCTTGCCATTCGAGTCCTGGATGACTGCATAGTCCGTGATCTCCTGTTTAATCGGCTTCAGAACCGCTTGCTCAAAACAATCCCTCGTTCCTGAGCCCTCTTCTCGAGAAACCACCATGATCTTGGCATCAACGCCACCGAGATCCTTCCAGTTTGCAATCTCGCCGGTGTAGATCTTTTGGAGCTCTTCCATCGTGAGATCGCTGACGGGATTCCCTGATTGGATGATGATTGCAACACCATCCTTTGCAAC
Source organism: Methanobacteriota archaeon (assembly GCA_034658695.1). Classification (GTDB taxonomy): domain Archaea; phylum Halobacteriota; class Methanosarcinia; order Methanosarcinales; family Methanogasteraceae; genus Methanogaster_C. The sequence goes on from JAYEFS010000415.1 coordinate 2,519, forward strand.
GGCGTGCAGCACAAGATCCGGATATTTCTCGTTCTCTGAGTCTTTCGGATCACGGGACGCGGTTCCGATATCCGCTATTCCGTCGGCAACGGATTTTATGCCGAGTGAGGATCCGCCACCGGACACATAGAGATGACTTCCCGGGTGCGTCTCCATGTAGACGCGTGCGCACTCATCTGCTATCGGGAGAACCGTTGTCGAACCGGTGACCTGTAATTTCATGGATTGTGTCGAGGTTTCAGCGTCTTTATCACCGATACAGCCCGATCCGAAGAGCGATACTACGACCACTGTGATCACAAGCATTGCCACGGTCGCGTGTGGCAAAAACCTTCGTGTTGTGTGCGATTTCTCTATCAGTATATCACCGAGGTAGTCTGCACAATTAAGACATAGATAGTTTTTCTCAATAACCATATACATCTCACGTTAGATGAGTAGTTGATCTATATACTGTATACTGTATACTGTATACTGTATACTATATACTATAGCCTCCACCATTCACAGCATAGCCCCTACCATAATATACACAGGATTTATCGGCTTGAACGCAGTCTCCCCTGCGAGTTCGTAGCCTTTTGAGACTTGGACATGAATTACCTCTTCAAATATCCCAAGCGACTTCATACACCCGATGATCCGTGCTGCGGTCTCGATTCGTGCAGCATTTACAACAATTCTCCCGCAAACTTTCGTGCAAAGCTTTTGCAGCACGCTATCGATGTTTCTAGTGCCGCCGACAAATGCGCAGTCGAGACCGGGCAGATCCGCAATCGCCTCTGATGCCTCGCCGTGAATGAGCGTTGTCTTGTTGGAGATTTCGGCAGAATCGAAGTTCTTCTCTGCCTCTCTGATAGCTTCTTCTCTACTGTCGATTGCGTATATTCTGTCCGCGAATTGTGACGCCGCAATCGAGACTGCGCCTGTGCCGCAGCCGACGTCGCAGAAGACATTACCCAAAGCGAGGTTCAGCTTCGAGATTGTGATTGCGATGATTTCCGGTTTGGTGGGACTTGCTGAGAGCATTTTACTTTTGCCATCCATTTGTTGAATTCTCTGATAACAAGATTGGGAGTATTAAAAGAAGTCTCTATTGGGATTGGAATTCCCTTTTTTCTGATTTTCATTATCCGTGTACGGGTATTTCCATAATCCAGAGAAATCATCCTCTTGATCACGTATCAGCCCCCCATATTTTTCAGCGACCAACCAGTACTTTGTCCTTCCGATCCTCTTTGTGCGAAGAACCTCCCTATACCCCATATCACCCAGCACCCTTTCGATCAAACTCAGATAATACGAGACCGTAGAAGGTTTGATCTGGAGTTCCTCTGCTAATTCATTTCTGCTCACATACTTCCCTTTATCTGACCGCATAAATAAAACTTTTGAAGATGCACGATTCATCTCTGTTAGTGCTGAAATAGCATCATTCAAACGCTCTTTCATCGCATTTACTTCCATATATGGTTTTTTCGGTTTGATCTTGCTCGTGAATCCAAAATAAGTAAATCGTGTGTGTAACTGTGTGGCAGACTTACCAATATAGCACCAGATCCAGATTAGAAGTCCTGCAAGGTTCCTGAACTGCTCAATATAGATATGATTCGGAACATCAACAACGCTTCAAAGGACCGCATGGTCGCGAGATTCCTGTCCGGCTATGAACCGGGTACGAAGGTCATATATGTCCTAAAAAACAAAAGAAACCGAAAAGGAATAAGAACATGCCCGCAATGCTCAGCGAACTGATCGACAGACTGGTCACAAAATATGCTCAAATCAGTTTATTACACATACTTAGTAAAATAAATCGCAATTTACGTATTAATTTACCGCTCGCTTAACAACCGAAACAATCAGAACAATTATAACAATTATAAATAAAATAACAAAAGTACCGCCCACAATACCTGCCACAAATTGACCAAAAAGCATGAAAAAGACCTCATATTCCGGATACAACTCGCTTACCAACGGGTATGGTAAAGTAAGTAGCAATGCCACTAAAAATATCGTTGCAATAGAACTTACAGATATCTTTCGCAACATTGCTACGTTCCCCATCTCGTAGTGGTTACGACACAATTACACTAAAACTGTCATCGCGTCCCATGTCGGAAGTCCTGATGGTATCTCTTGCTCGTGGTCATAAGCATAATGTGCGACACTACCGGTGATTGTCACATTACTGACTCCGCCACTCTCGCCATATCTTCTTTTGCAAGCGTACCAGACAGCGAGTAATCGACGCCACCTGCGCTCCACCGGAGCGTGTTCATGCCGAACATGGATACAAACTCTCCGTCGGTACCGTTGATGCTCACAATTTCCGGCTCACCCATCTTCGGCTCGGGCTGATCTGCAGCATCACTGACCTGTTCTCCGAGGTACAACTGCTCAGATCCGTCCGTGTATATCAGCGACACTTCTTTGCCAAAGATCATTGCGTGGTCGAATTCGTATCCATCCGGCAGATACGACGGGGTTTTCACATCGAAACTGAGATTTGCCCTTGCTCTCTCAAGCGTCATCTCTTCAGGCATCATATCCTCAAACGATTCCTCCACGACCTCACAGCCTTCCGGAACCTCGAATATGAACTCGCTCTCCAGAATGCCGGTGTTGAACGTTACGTCCCTATATTGAACCTTCATCACGGGATTGCCGTCACTATCGTACATCTCTGTCCCGAGTAGCATCCAGTTTTCGCAATCGACCCATACGCGTGTCTTGGAGCTGAATTCACGGTCAGCTTCATCCTTGGGCGTTGCCTCGATCACATAAGTGCTGCGCCCATAGAGATTCTCGGTACCCTTATAGGAGATCTCGTTCTCATCCATAAGATCCTTGACGAGTTCGGTATAATCCATTTCAAAAGGCTCATCCTCCGGGAGCGTCATCTTCGTCACCTGATTCTTTGCAGGGTCGTACGTCCACATCGTGCTGCCATTCCTGACCATTACCGTGCCTGCAAGTTCGGCAGGCTCGATAAATTCGGAGCGGGTTTTGTCAGGCGTTTTGGTCATGATCAACACCTGCGTGGTTTCCGTTTCCCCGGCAAACGACGAGGTCATGACCATCGTTGCTGAGAAGTCTTCTATACTTTCATGCTGCGCCTCCATCTTGGCGGCGATCTGGTCTGCAGACATCTGGTCGGTGCACCCGCTGATAAGAACGGCTGCAAGAACCAGCAGGACTGCTGCTATCTGTTTCTTCATTTGTTTATATCCTCCTGTGTTGTTTCTGTTGTACGTGCTAAGCTGTGGTTGCTTTTTGTGCAACCATTGACTCTGCTACTGTTATGAGCTCTTCTTTGCTTATTGTGCCCGTAATCATGACGTCTGACCGAATATAAGCAAATACTCGATCTATCAGATCTATTATTATTGTGCTTTATGGATATTCGCCAGTTCGCTCGTTATATGTGCAATTATTGGAATTTCTCGATAAAAGTTTTCAAACCCAATTTCCCCATACATTTCAGAAAGGTCTGTTGTCATAACGTTATCCACGTTATATTCTGATTTGACTAAAAATCCACCTTTTACATCAACCCAATCCTCGCCTGACAATTTTCCAGTCGTTGTTGTATAAACGGTTGCGTTGTCAGTTTCTGTTTTCGTGTTTGAAGTGAAATTCACATACGACTTGATGCCAACACATTCAAATCTACCAGCTTTAGTCGAGACTGTCTTTAGACCTATACAAGTGTGGTTTTTAGTCCCTACAACTTCATATTCGGGTAATGTTCCTGATAAAGTGTAATTTATAGTCTTATTGAACATAACCGTCCACGAATCACCTTCTTGGATTACTTTTTCTGAATATATAATCAGGTTTGGTAATTCTGGTTGTATCTCTGGTATAATTTTGTCTTCAGGATACGTCTTCATCAGGTTTCCGTGGATATCCATAATTACAGTGTATGACGATTCTGTAGTGTTTCCATCCGTTGTTTTGATTGATGTCACGTTTGTGGTGATGTTGTTACCATCGAAATCCGAAACTAACATTTCAATATGGATTGGTACTGTATTTTTTGGCTTTTCGGTCGAATGTGTAATGTTATAAACGAATCTATCACCCCTATCAAAGTCATATTTCAGATTATAATCGGTTTGCGCATCTCCAATGCAACCAGCTCCAAGTAACGATAGGATTGCAATCAATACGACCATCGTTGCACATCGAATTTTTACATCGTTGGTCATTCCGGGCTTCTCCTTCTAAAGATTGAAACGGTTGAATAAATAGCCGCAGCAGCTATAAATATGCCAAACAAAACAAAGAGCTTTGCCGTTACAATACTGCCAGATGATTTGAAGTAAAAATACACCCCGAAACATGCAGCACTCACGAAGACACTGCTACAAATTGACAGCAATTCAGATGATTTTGCATCAGTTTCAGAAATGGAAAGTGTGAATAAAAGAGATCCAACCCCCATCAGCACCAAAAAGAAATTCATTAATGAGTCCATCATGGTTACTGCGATACTACCCATGATGACACATATGGAACTAAAAAATAAAAAGAGGAATCTTTTCGAATCCCTCTTTATTGTAGTCTTCATTCAGTCACCTCTTAAGGGCACATATGGTCACACGCCCATTGGACTCCACGTTCTTCACAGTAGTATTCCGTGCATATACACTTAGCAAGTGCGCAAGAAACGCAAGCCCCTGCTATACATCTCAAACAAGCTATGACCTCAATTGGCTCAGCCGGGTCCGGTACAATAAGTGTGGAACAAGCCCCTCCGCAAGCAGTCGCAAACAGTAGACACGCGCATAAAGCAAGCACACACTCAGAAAGTCCTCCAAGTACTTCCACAGTTCCGTCTATCAATACCGTTATACTTCCCCCGGTCTGTGGATTGTGGAAATATACTACAGTTTTGACTTCGGATTTATCATTCTCGTACGGTATTGCCACGAACAGAACTTCGGTTGTTAAGCCATCTTCTACTTCCACTGGCACAGTAAATGCTTCAGGATCTTTCTGTGTGAACCCTTCAGCGACCAATTGCTTCTGCGATTCTTTGACTCTGTCACTTTCCAGAGCCATATCAAGGATTCGACTCTTTTCCTTGCCCATTAGTTCTGCCATATCTCCGACACCCGAATTTCCAACAACTTTGTCTCCTTTTTCGCATGGGCATGCCATCACTGGTACTGCTGACACCGCCAGAAGTACCATCATGGCGATAGCCACGCCAAGGACTCTTCTTGTTTCCATTTGTTTCACTTTGGTTTCCTCCATATAGGTTGTATTCTATATCTCCCCGGAGGCACGACCAAACCCTTAAGTAAATAAACATAACGCGTAACTTGATCATGTCTTCAGGCTATTGTTCTGCGGGGTTCAACCGTCCTCGGAAAGTTTCAGTTGAATCTCGCGTAACATCCTAATAATGTTACGCGCTTTACAATGAAACTTATGGTATAAGTACTTTACGTCGCATTAGTCTGCACGGATACCAATCGGATGTTCGTACATCTACCTTTCCGTAAAGTTGAGTAGATGTACTATTATTAATAGAAGCTTGTTGATCAATCGACAGGAAAGTCTAATCTCTCGAATGAATTTCGCATAATTTCGCTGTTATTCCACCAGATTTTATCATACTAACTCGACTTTGTCAGATTACCCACTCATTCAAGCGCTTGATGTTGGTTTTGTTTTCCAAACAGTTTTGGGTCATGCCACCGCTCGCTGTTGATTTGCCTGTAATGTGACAAAGTAGAACGTAACTACTCACCTTTTGGAAGTAAGGGTACTGATAACGAAAAACCGTTTATTTCTATCCTTTTTTCAACCTATGATTATTTTTCAATCGATTCTTATGCTGCTGGTTTTTTATTATGTCATTAAAGAAATAT
>JAYEFS010000416.1:0-8389 GCA_034658695.1 Methanobacteriota archaeon
GAAAGAGTTCATGGAGCTTCTGCTGTAAAATCTCCCTATCGATGAGCTTTGTCCTGTATTCGGCGACCATGGCAGGTGAAAGGTTGCGGGATAGTGCATATTCCACAACTTCGCAATCCCTGCTTTTGCAGAGAATGACGCCAACGCTTGGATTCTCATGCGGCTTCTTGACGTCGCGGTCAAGGGCTTCGAGGTAAAAATTAAGCTTGCCAAGATGTTCCGGCTTGAAATCATCGATCTTCAACTCAAACGCCACAAGACAGGACAGGTCCCGGTGGAAGAAGAGAAGATCAATGTAATAATCGTTGTTGCCTACCTGTATCCGGTACTCTTCTCCCGCAAACGTGAAATCTTTGCCAAATTCCAGAATAAAATTCTTGAGATTCTGCGTAATCGCGTTCCAGAGGTCTTTTTCAGAAAAATGATGCGGCAGGTTGAGAAAATCAAGGATGTAGGTATCCTTGAAAGCAGACGCGATATCGGGGTGATATTGTGTCATCAGTGCTGACACGTTTGCATTGGAGAGCATGTACCGCTCGTAAAAACCCCTGTCGATCTGCCGCCCCAGTTCTCTTGAGGTGTATTTCTCTCTAATAGATAACATCAAATAGAATTCTTTTTCTTCCATACTTTTAGTCTTTGACAGGATCAGCAGATGGTTGGTCCAGCTCAATTGTGTCAGCAGTGCTGACACTTTTTCATTGCCGCGATAGGTCTCATAGAATTGCTTCATCCGATAGAGTCCCCTGCGATTGAACCCTTTCAGGTCAGGCTGTGTCCTCTGCAAATACTCTGCAAGTCTGTCCACAACGCCCAGCCCCCATGCCGCACTTTCCACTTTTCTGCTGATGTACTCCCCGATCTGCCAGTAAAGATTGATTAACTCCGAGTTTACATTTTTTAGAGCGTTGCATCTGGCTCTCTGTATGATCTGAACCACTTCAAGAAATTCTTTCTCAAATTCCAGTACTCCGTTTTTGTCGCTCAAACGGGCATCTCCTTTTCCAGCGTCATGATACCCGTTTCAATCCCTTCAGCCGTCGGTGGGGCGTACCTTAGCATCTTGTATGGGCGGCGACATCTAAAAAACATAGTGATTCACTCTTATGGCGATCTGATCTTCTTGAGTATCGTCTCGATGATCTGGTCCGTTGTAACCTCGCGAGCCTCTGCCTCGTAGCTCAGAAGTATCCTGTGGCGGAGAACATCAGCGGCGATCGCTTTAACGTCCTCGGGAATCACATATCCCCGTCCGTTCATGATCGCATGAGCTTTCCCTGCGAGAATTAAGTATATCGATGCTCTCGGAGAGACTCCGTACTCGATCAGATCCCCGAGGTCAAGGTCGTAATCAGCCGGGTGCCTCGTCGCATCAACGATGTCGGTCACGTAGTCCTCGATCGTCTCGTCTGCGTAGACCTCCCGGTTGAACTGCTGAATCTCTGTAATCCGGCTTTCCGAAATCATCCGCTTAACATCCTGATGCGCACCCCCGGTCATCCGCCGGATGATGATCTTTTCCTCGGCTTTCGATGGATAGTCAATCAAAATCTTGAAGATGAACCTGTCGATCTGCGCTTCGGGCAGCCTGTACGTCCCCTCGGTCTCGAGCGGGTTCTGGGTCGCAAGCACCAGAAACGGAGCATTAAGAATGTACGTATCGCCACCAATTGTTACCTGTCGCTCCTGCATTGCCTCAAGAAGCGCGGACTGCACCTTCGGTGGAGCGCGGTTGATCTCGTCAGCCAGAATGAAGTTATGGAATATCGGACCCTTCTGCGTCGTGAACGACGTGGTTTTCGGTTCGTAAATCTTTGTTCCGACGATATCCGCGGGCAGTAGGTCGGGAGTAAACTGAATCCGGCAGAATTCTGTGTCGAGCGCATCAGATAGTGTCTTTACCATGAGCGTCTTTGCAAGCCCCGGAACCCCTTCCAGGAGGACATGCCCATCAGCAATCAAGGAAATCATCAACCGATCCAGAACACCGGTCTGTCCGACGATCACTTGCTTAATTTCATCTAAAACTTTGTTTATCTCTTCGGAATACTCCTGTGCCTTTGTGTTAAGTTCTTGTATGCTTTTATCCGTTTCGATCACCTGATGTTCTGTGGATTGAAATTAACATCGGTATTATTGCGTGGATAACAACTTAAAGATTTGGTCGGGTTGTGGGTGACGTGTATGTGTGTAGCTGAGGCGAAACAACCACGAGATTCCGCGGGATTGACACAAGAAGATTGTAGTATACTCAGCGACCGGCATAAACTGCGATTTTCATGGCGTACACATCATACTACCACAGAGTGCACATGGTGGGTCTCCTCTGTGGCATCTGCGGCTATTTTTTCTGATTCTGATGGATTCTGTGGTTTTCAAAAGATGTCAGAAGAGACTTATTCATCCTTTGCGCCTTCGCGTCTTGGCGTCTTGGCGTTTCTCTGATTTAACGCAAAGGCGCAGAGACGCAGAGCGGTGCCCGCGGCCCCACACATGTGAAGGTACCGATAGCGACCACAGAAAACGGCAGAACCAGTATTTTTCCATATCGAAAATCTCTGGTTCCGACGTTTTCTGCGGTCGATAGTGAGATCCCAAAATCGCGTATCTGGAAAAATCGCGGGCAGCCCCCATACCTTTGTGTCCCTCTCGCCTTTACACATTTCTCGTTGAACTGGCGAACGAGAACGAGAAAGACGCGATGATGCAAGGGCACAACGATTGGGAACCATGAAATCCATCAGAATCAGGCATCGTATATCCTGCCCACTCATACTTTCTCGTGGAAATCTGCGTACTCTTGTGGTTAGCTAAACACGTACGTTGACGTTTCAATTCATCCCGGTCGAGTCGAAAACATCCGGAATTCCAGAAATGTACAAGCTCAACTCGTGTATTCCGCATTGATCTTCACATACCCGCATGTCAGATCGCAGCCCCACGCAGTCGCCTCGCCTCTACCGATTCCCAGATCAACAGCGATCGCAATCTCCTCTCCGCTCATGTCAACGAGAGCACCACCAACAACCGTTCCGCAATCAACGACAGTCGTTTCACAGAGCGCAAGCGAGATTCGGTCCGGCTCAACCGCGGCACCTGAGTACCCGACAGCAGCGATCACCCGCCCCCAGTTCGGATCGCAGCCATGAACAGCGGTCTTGACAAGCGGTGACTTGACAATCGCCTTTGCCGCAGCCTTCGCATCCGCTTCGGTTCCCGCACCAGTGACCCTCACCTCAATTAGCCGCTCTGCGCCCTCGCCATCGCGAGCGATCATCTTCGCAAGTTCGGTGCAGACATAATTGAGTCCTTCCTGAAACCCTTCTTCGTCCGGTTCATCCCCCGCGGCAGCAGTCGCCGTCAGAAGCACCATGTCGTTGGTGCTGGTATCGCCGTCCACCACGATCATGTTGAAACTGCGATTTACAGCCTGCTTCAGGCACGAATCGAGCGTTTCGTGCGGCAGATCGGCGTCGGTGTAGATGAACGCAAGCATCGTTGCCATATCGGGTGCAATCATGCCGGAGCCCTTTGCAATTCCGCCAATTATAACGCCTGACTGGAGTTCGACTGCAAACTCCTTCGGGTACGTGTCTGTTGTCATGATGGCACGTGCCGCTGCTCTGCTTCCCGCAGGAGTATCGGATAATCCAGCGACAACAGAGTCGATACGATCCGCAATCCACTTCAGATCGAGCGGAACACCGATTACGCCGGTTGAGGCGACGCCGATCGCATCCGTCTTGAGATTGAGCCGCACTGCTACGAGTTCTGCCATGCTCTTCGCATCAGCGAGTCCGCGCTCCATTGTGAACGCGTTTGCGCACCCGCTGTTTGCGATTACGGAATCGAGTCTGTGGTTCTCTCGCAGATTCGATCCCGTCAGCACCATTGGAGCCGCAATGAACCTGTTTTTCGTGAAGACTCCGGCAGATTCTCCGCTGCCCGTGATTACAGCAAGACCGAATTTGCCTTCCTTAATTCCATGAGCGCGCACGCCGCGAACAGCACACACGCCACCGTTCACCCGTTTCATCGTTTCCATCGGTTTCATCGCCTTATCCGTCTCTTTTTCACTGCCGCAACAAAACCTTTATCCCATAAACCGCAGACAGGTATAGCAATGAAACAACAGGTTAGCGCTCCAAAGCGTATCGCAAGGATAAATTTTGGCTTAATCTCACCACAGGAGTACCGGAACATGAGCGTCACCCGGATCATTACGGCAGACACTTATGACGATGATGGTTTTCCGATCGATATGGGGCTCATGGATCCCAGGCTGGGGGTTATCGATCCGGGACTGCGCTGCAAAACCTGCAACGGGAGGGCTGGTGAGTGTCCGGGTCATTTTGGGCACATCGAACTTGTGGCACCATGCGTGCATGTCGGATTTGCCAAGCAGATCAGGAATCTGCTGCGAAGCACGTGCCGGAGTTGTAGCAGACTGCTCCTCGAGCCCATAGCAAAGAAGGAGTATCGAGAGCAGATTGAGCTTCTGCGGGGCAGAGGACAGACCATTAACTCACTTGTCGAACGCGTTTTCAGTGAGGCGAGCAAGGTTGAGGTCTGCCCGTACTGCGGGGAACATCAACTTAAGGTCGTCTACGAGAAGCCCACCAAGTATCACGAGATTGATAGTCAGCTTCTTCCAAGCGATATCAGGGACCGTTTCGAACGCATACCGGACGAGGACATCATGGTCTTTGGCATGGATCCGGATAATGCGCGTCCCGAATGGATGATTATGACCGTTTTGCCGGTCCCACCGGTCACAGTGCGACCATCAATCACGCTGCAGACCGGGCAGCGCAGCGAGGATGACCTGACGCACAAGCTTGTTGACATCATACGGATCAACCAGCGGTTCCAGGAGAACAAGGAGGCTGGCGCGCCACAGTTGATAATCGAGGACCTCTGGGAGCTGTTGCAGTACCACGTGACCACATTTCTGGACAACAGCGTATCAGGAATACCGCCGGCGAGACACAGGAGTGGAAGACCGCTCAAAACGTTGTCACAGCGCCTGAAAGGGAAGGAAGGACGATTCAGAGGGAGTCTCTCGGGTAAGCGTGTGAATTTCAGTGGAAGAACCGTGATCTCTCCGGATCCGAATCTTTCAATCAACGAGGTCGGCGTTCCTGAGGCGGTTGCGAGTGAACTGACATTTACACTCAAGACCGTGCCAAGAAACATCGAGGAGTTAAGAGAGTATGTGCGCCGCGGCCCGGATAATCACCCAGGCGCAAACTATGTGACCAGAACCGACGGACATAAGGTGAAGATCAGCGATATAAATCGGGAAGAGCTCGCTGAAACGCTTGAATGCGGCTGGTTCGTAGAGAGGCATCTCAAGGATGGTGATATTGTGCTCTTCAATCGTCAGCCATCCCTGCACAAGATGAGCATCATGGCGCACGAGGTGAAGGTCATGCCCGGGAAGACGTTCCGGCTGAACCCTGCGGTCTGCCCGCCATACAACGCCGATTTTGATGGCGATGAGATGAACATCCATGTACAGCAGACCGTGGAGGCACGGGCTGAAGCGAGGATACTGATGCGGGTTCAGGAAAACATTCTCTCGCCGAGATTCGGCGGTCCCATCATTGGCGGGATCCATGACCACATTACAGGAATGTTTCTGTTAACACGTGAGAAAGATATAGATAAGAACAGTGCGCTCGATATTTTGCGGAAGACTGGTGTGCGCGACCTGCCAGAGCCGGATCATATCGTTGATGATGTGCCATACTGGACCGGAAAGCAGATATTCAGCCAGATCCTGCCCGCCGGGCTGAATCTTGAATATTGTGCAGAGATATGCAGGGAGTGCGACGTCTGCAGGAAGGAGAACTGTCTTTATGATGCGTATGTCGTCATAACGAACGGAGAACTGCTCTGTGGAACAATCGATGAGAAATCAATAGGCGCATTCAAGGGAATTGTAGTCAACAAGATAATCAGGGAATTCGGAGCTACTGCGGGCGCGGAGTTCGTGGACAACATGACCAATATTGCGATCAGGGGGATCATGTACCACGGATTCAGCTTTGGAATCGACGACGAGGACATCCCGAAAGAGGCGATCAGGCAGATACGCGAGATCAATAAGGACGGGATCGATGGAAAGGAAGGTATCGCAGAACTGATCGACCAATATGAGCGCGGGGAACTCGAGTCGTTGCCGGGACGGTCGGACAAGGAGACGCTCGAAATGAGGATTATGCGCGTTCTCGGTGGGGTCCGGGAACAGACCGGTGATAAGGCGGGTCTGCACCTCGGGATAGACAACTCTGCGGTTGCGATGGCGGTCTCGGGCGCCAGAGGCTCGATGCTGAACCTTGCGCAGATGGCTTCGTGTGTCGGGCAGCAGTCGGTCAGAGGTGAGCGGATTCAACGGGGCTATTTAGATCGGACACTCCCGCACTTCAAGAAGGATGATTTCGGCGCAGAGGCGCACGGGTTTGTGCAGGCATCCTACAAGACCGGGCTCACCCCGACAGAGTATTTCTTCCACGCTGTCGGTGGCAGAGAAGGTCTCGTGGATACAGCGGTCAGGACGTCTCAGTCGGGGTATCTCCAGCGCAGGATGGTGAATGCGCTTCAGGACCTCGAGGCACAGAACGACGGGACCGTAAGGGATACGAGAGGTGTGATTGTACAGACCGCGTACGGCGAGGATGGAATCGACTCGGCACGTGGTTTTGATCGCGAGCACATACAGCGGATCGTAAAGGATGTGATGGGGGCGAGTGAATGAGTGTAACAGAAGAGAGCATACAAGAGAGGGTCAGCACCCTCCCATTACCACCGAAGATCAGGGACATTTTAAGCAAGGAACTACTCGAGAACGCACCGGACGAGGCGCAGATGGACGAGATCGTAACCAGAGTCCTGGAGGGTTACACCAATGCAGGGATTGAGCCGTGCGAGCCAGTCGGCGTGGTTGCGGCGCAGTCGATAGGTGAACCAGGGACTCAGATGACGATGCGGACGTTTCACTACGCCGGTGTCGCCGAGATCAACGTTACGCTCGGGCTCCCGAGGTTAATCGAGATTCTCGATGCCCGGAAGAACCCGAGCACGCCTGTTATGACTGTGTATCTCAAGGATGGCGTAAGCAAACAGAGAGCCCAGGAGGTTGCATGGTCGATTCAAAAGACGACCATCACTGATCTTGGCGAGATTATCACAGACCGCGCAAATCGTAGAATCACTATTGAACTCGATGAGCCGGCACTCTATGAGCGAAACCTCACACTACCGGACGTAATCGAAAAGCTCGAAGCAAAGCTGAAGGTTCCGATCGATGTGATTGGATATACGCTCATACTCGCCCCGAAGGAGACTGCTTCGAAGACAACTAAAGAGGGCGAAGACGCACAGAAGGTGGTCACGCTTGGCGCCCTGGTTCAGCTTGGCAGAAATCTCAAGAAGGTAGTGATCAAGGGCATCGAGTCGATCCCGAGGGTGGTTATACAGAGGAATGATAGTGAATATGTGCTCTACACCCAGGGCACTGCATTGAAGGAGGCTCTCGATGTCGAGGGCGTGGACCCGACCCGGACAGTATCCAACCATCCCGGTGAGATATGTGAGGTCTTCGGGATCGAGGCTGCCAGAAATTCGGTCATAAATGAGATCATGGCGACGCTGCGTGAGCAGGGTCTGAACGTGAACATAAAGCACATCATGCTCGCGTCAGACATGATGACATGCGATGGAGAGGTCAAGCAGATCGGAAGACACGGGCTATCCGGAGAGAAGGCAAGTATTCTGGCTCGTGCTGCCTTTGAGGTGACCGTTAACCACTTGATCGATGCCGGCATGCGCGGAGAGGTTGATGAACTGAGCGGCGTGACCGAGAACGTAATCGTGGGACAGCCGATCCATCTCGGAACCGGGGATGTCCATCTCGTTGTAAAGTCACAGGTCTGAGCCTCTCAAGTTTTCTTTTTCTGCTACAAAGCGCACAGAGAACGCAGAGATGCCTCTTCTGCACCCCTGACCCCATCTCTGTGCCATCTGACCTCTGTAGCGGTCAAGGTTATGCAGAGTTCCAAATTACTGGCATATCATGTCCGCATAACGTCCTCACTCCCACACTGTGGACAGGTGATCGGAGCGAAGTTCGGATCGGTCTGAAATGTGAACTCGCAGATATTACATACGAAGTATACCATCGATTGATCAATGTCGTCCATGGTAATTATTATCGGGTCGCGAGACATAAATGTAACTCTCGCAGCATTGGGGGTTAGTAGTAGGGTGATGAAAGGATGTGTATACCCCGTACTGAATTGGTCCCATTTTTGTTTCATTTTAGTACTGGAGCGAAAGCATCTTTCCAATTGGATTGAACCGATTGCTACTGGTTTTTCTTGCACCG
>JAYEFS010000417.1:0-1861 GCA_034658695.1 Methanobacteriota archaeon
CGAAGGGTGTTGTCAATCTCAGTCTTCACGTCTTTTGCGTTGTTGTACATCCAACTGACCATTACGAAAATCACTATATTTCCAGACAGTGCCCTTTTCTGGTTCTGACGTTTTCTGTGGTCGCTAACGGTAGCTCCCTCGCGTATGCAAAAAACGCGGGCGCATCTCTCTCAACTTTGCGTCTCTGCGACCTTGCGTTATATCAGAGGAACGAGAAAGACGCGATGACGCAAGGGCGCAAAGATTGGAAACCACAGAATCCATCAGAATCAGCAAAACGCATGGTAAAACTCACATTCAGTCTTTCTGAAAGTATACTGAAAAACATCAATCTGTGGAAATCAGTGTGAATCTGTGGCTAAAAGTCATATCGGCCACAGATTAACACGGATTTCACAGATTTACGGCAACATCCGCGTAAATTTGTAAAATCTGCATATACGATAATTATCAAAACCGCCTATTTTTTAGATTGTGTTTCGGTTACCACTTAATTTGAAGCGGATACATATTGAGCATGTTTGTCAGTCAGCGCGAGTTCGGGATGTTCGTCTGACCCCAATATTTAAGATTAATGAAAATATCTATACACCAATCGGCGTGGGTAATACGTATGAATAAAAGAGAATCTACCGCAAAACCCGACTCAATGGGATTGTCCTGTCATGCACTGGTTGCGGCAGTGGCAAAGGTATCGCATCTGCGATTCCGAGACGCGCGCGTGCTCTTTGACCCGATCATCAGAGAAGCAGCTTTAATCTGGATGCAGGAGTTGGGTGTGGATTCAGAGACCCATTTTGACCGAATGGAGGACGCAATTTTGAATTTTGCAAGCTCGATTCCTGATATGGACGATTTCACGATGAACGCGGCACCAGGGGGTGCTGTTCAGATCAGAATCAGCGGCACCTGCCCGTTCCGGCATGCATGCCAGATCATGAAGGAGACGATCGGGCTAATCGAGGGCTGTGCCGAGGCGATCACGCTGCTGCAGGTGATCGAGCAGACCTGCCCGCAGAGCGAGCCGCTCACGTATGACTTCCAACCAGCACAGCGAGACGATCAGGCATGCGTGATCTACATGGGCACTGTTGCGCAGATCGTGTTGAATCAGGAGCATCAGAACCTGTACACTCATTCAGTGTGAATCATTCGCCCAAACCCGCCCCGGTTTTGGATTTTAAATCAGCCCAGGTCGTTGAGATAATATTTTAACCGATGCGGCACCAGAACCAATCAGGGAGATACATGCCACGGAAAAAGAAGACCAGTGAGGACGAAATAAGTGTGTTCACCCCTGAGATGGACGAACACATCAAAAAGGGCGGTGCTGCAATCGCAAAGATCCTGAAAGGCGATGTAGGGCGGCAGTATATTCAGAAGTTGATTGAGTATCATCTGGAAGAGATAGGCGAGGATACGCACGACGACCTCACAATGGCTCTTGCTCTGGCATTCGGAGAGGATATTGGGCGGACTATAACGTTTCCGTTGTTCACAAACGATCCGCTGGTGCTCGCAGAGTATAGCCGGCTGAAAATTCCGGACCCGGTTATAGTGTATCTCCGTTACATCGTCGCGCTCTATGGTGCGAAGGCAGAGCATGCTGCGATCTGTCTGAAGAATCCTGACGGACTGGAACAGACGAGATTCGATCTCAATTACGGATCCGATGGTAGGGCGCGCAGCATCACGATGAAACTCACAAGAGCAGACAGCAATTCGCTCATCATAACCGACGAACCCGAATCGTACTTTTTCCTGGCATATCAGATACTTGAACAGTTGTCAGCGATCCAGGATACCGATTCGGAGATGCGCGAGATTTTCGAGAAGATCAAGGCGATGGTCGAGAGCAAAA
>JAYEFS010000418.1:0-1860 GCA_034658695.1 Methanobacteriota archaeon
GTGCAACCACGGTCGATCTGAAGAGAGATTTGATCGGCATGGGTCTGGCGATTCTTCGATTGCGGCGGGAGCTCTGGTTAAATGCGTATAACAAGACGTAAGATTGTTGCAACCTCAATCCTTGCGGTTTTAATACTGTTTTTAGCCGCATCTATTATAGGATGGGTGGACATTGTAGATAAACTGCGCACCGCATCGCCTGCACTTATTGCGCTTTCCATACTTGTCTACTTGATCTCCTGGCCCCTGCGCGGCATCCGGTACCAGCGGATTCTTGCGCAGATCGGGGTTACGGAGGATCTGAATTTTCTGGTGGGGTGTATAGCGGTGAGTCAGTCTGCGAATGTGTTTCTGCCGGCACGTCTCGGCGATGTGGCCCGCCCATACCTCTTAAAAAAGATGAAGAATATTTCGCTGATCACCGGTTTCTCCTCACTCGCTGTCGAGCGTATATTCGACGTTCTTGCGATCGCCACGGTCGGTGGTGTTGCCGTGTTCGGGCTGCGGGGGATGCTGCTTGATCAGTGGATCATGAATACTCTCACGACCACAGGACTCGCCATAGTGGCAGTATTCGGACTTCTGGTTCTGTTCCTGAAACTCCGTACAACGATTGGCGGAGTCATCGATCGTTTCATCAGTGAAATTGCGCTTGTGTCCACAAACCCACGCGCCTTTGCAATCGTTTTCACAGGTTCACTTCTGGTCTGGCTCTTCGACATCCTCACATGTTTTGTGATATTAAGCGCCTTTTCAGGAACCACATCGCTCTCCATGATCCCGATCGTATTTCTCGCAGTAACTGTTGGGAATCTCACAAAGATCTTTCCGATCACGCCCGGTTCGATAGGACCGTACGAGGTTGTACTTATCGGCATATTCAGTCTCGGCGGAATCAACTCGGCTATCGGTTTTGCCGCTGCCGTGCTTGACCATATAGTCAAGAACTCGGTGACACTGATACTTGGAAGCGCGTATCTCTCGCGCTTTGGTCTGAGCTGGTCGCGGCTGGTGGAACATGCCGAGCAGACCAGGCAGACTGAGCGGACAGAACAGAAGTAGCATCCATGGACAATGTAAATATAACATTGTGCCGCAATTCCCACCATGATCGACAGAAACGAGATCACGTCCATACTGAACGACTACGACACAGAGAATATGAAGATCGGGCTCGTTGCCTCGCATTCCGCACTCGATACGTGCGATGGTGCGGTCGATGAGGGTTTCAGGACATTTCTGGTCTGCCAGGCTGGACGCGAGAAGACGTATACCAGGTATTTCAAAGCGGAGCGAGATTCCAGCGGGAACCTGCTGCGTGGAATCGTGGATGACAATGTGGTTTATCCGCGGTTTGACGAGATCCTGAAGCCTGAAAATCAGAAACAGTTGCGCGATGATAACATCCTCTTTGTTCCGAACCGATCGTTCACATCTTACTGTGAGATCGGCGCAATCGAGGACGATTTCGCGGTTCCGATGCTTGGCAGCCGCAATCTGCTCAGAAGCGAAGAGCGGGGCGGTGACGAAGATTATTACTGGATTTTAGAGAAGGCGGGACTGCCATATCCTGAGAGAATCGCTGATCCGGAGGATATTGATTGCCTGGTCATGGTAAAACTTCCGCATGCGGTGAAGAAACTCGAACGCGGCTTTTTCACGGCGTCTGATTACACAGAATACCAGGAGAAGTCTAAGTCGCTGATCAGGCAGGGCGTGATCACAGAGAATGCACTTTCTGCAGCACGCATCGAGCGCTACGTGATCGGTCCGGTCTTCAATCTCGATTTCTTCTATTCGCCGATCGAGGACACAATGAGTCCGATCGAACTGCTCGGAATCGACTGGCGGTTCGAGACA
>JAYEFS010000419.1:0-8344 GCA_034658695.1 Methanobacteriota archaeon
GACGGAAAGCACGACGGCAAGATCAACATGCAGGATGTGACGCAGATCGAGCTCGTCATACTGGGAAGAGAGAAGGAGCTTACGTTCCTCGATCTCTTTGGAGCGGCTGAGACCGTCAACAAGCCGATTGAACGGTTGATAAACCTTGGTATCAAGGGTCCTGTAGCGGTGCGGGCGATCGGAGCAACTGATCTGCTCGTTGCTGTTGGTACATACACCACAACGAATGAAGTCTTCTTCCCGGAGCTTAGCAAGCTGCCAGGTATCAAGGACGACTACGAGATGATGCTCAGTCTGGAACCCGACGCTGTCATGACAAACCTGGAGATGAGGAGATACGCAATCGATGGACTGCCAAAGAAGAGGGAGTTTCAGGAGAAACTTCCAGGAATCCCGCTAATCTGCCTGAACATGCGTGAAACAGATGTACTGCCAGAGAACGTGATGGTGTTAGGATACATTCTCGACAGGGAGGATGAGGCTAAGGAGTACAGTTGCTGGCTTGAGGGACACATCAACGAATTCGCAACTCTGACAGGGGGGCTTTCAACGGATGAACGTCCGAAATACTACATCGAATCGCATGGCAAGATATGGAGGAGCATCTGTCCTGGCAGTAGATTCGACTGGCCAGCCGCCATAGCTGGCGGGTATAATATTGCTGCTGATGTGATAGATCACACTCACCCTCTGTACGGGCATTCCTACTTCGATGTGGATCCCGAATGGGTGGTGGAACAGAATCCTGAATACATCATCTCGGGTCGATCAGGTGCGTCAGGTGAAGGACTTGGCGGATATGATACAGATGACACATCAGGAGCGATAGCGTCGATAGAAGAGTATACGACCCGACCCGGGTTAAGTGCGACCGATGCGGCGAAGAACGGGCACATCTACTATCTGGGCGGTGGTCTGTACAACGGTGGTGGATCGAGCGTCATCGGTGCCGTATACATGGGAAAGGTGTTCCAGCCTGCTCTCTTCGAGGATTTAGATCCACAGGCGATCCATCAGGAATTCATCGACAGATTCTGCCCGGGTCTTAACTTCGATGTGAGCGAGCACGGCGTATTCTTTTATCCGCCGCTGGAGGAGAGTTGATGGGAATACATAAACAGGAGATGATATAATATGAAACTGAACATATTGGTTGGAATAACCATTGGTTTGCTGCTGCTAACGCTACCAGCAGCAGCATCAGATTACACACTCGGAATCTTCGGGAATGCGAACGAGGATGACACGATCAACATGCAGGATGTGACCTACACCGAGCTGATCATCCTCGAGTACAGGGACCGGACCGAACTTGCTGATGCCAAGTATGATGACAAGATCAACATGCAGGACGTGACGCAGATCGAGCTCGTCATACTGGGAAAAGAGAAGGAACTGACATTCCTTGATATCTTCGATTGCGCCGTGACTGTCAACAAACCGATTGAGCGGCTGGCGAACCTGGGCATGTACGGACCACAGGTGGTGCGGATGCTTGGTGCGAAAGAGATACTGCTGCCAGTAATTGGTCTGGAGAGTATCTCGGAATGGGCGGTTTTTTACCCGGAGATCAGTAAATGGCAGGTTGTCGGGTGGAAACACGATAGTTGCGACTTCGAGAAGATACTGAGCCTGGGACCTGACGCTGTTCAGACAAATCTGGAAGCCAGGTGGGCTTTAAGATATTGGGAAGAGCAGAGACTGATCAAGGAGAAACTCCCTGGAATACCGGTTATTTCGCTGAATCTGCGTGAACCAGATGTCTTATTGAACAACATCCAGATATATGGACATATTCTTGACAGAAAAGACGAAGCTGAAGAGTTCTGTGATTGGTACACCGAGGTGATGGATACGATCACATCTCGAACAGAGGATGTGTCAGAGGATGAAAAACCGAGATTCTTCATCGCAGGAACTGAGATTTACAACACCAAATCCTCTGTGGATCGGCGTGCCATGGCACTTGTTCTTGCTGGTGGAAAGAACATTGTTGATGAACTATCAGATCTGCCAACACATGGCATGATCATGGTAGATCCTGAATGGGTTGCTGAACAGAATCCCGAGTATATTTTCAGGATAGTGCATCCCGGAACGAGCGAGCTATCTGGTTATATGCAATCTGGTACATCAGCGGTGGAAGCAGTAAGACAGGAAATCATGAACCAGCCCATCCTGGCTAACACCGATGCCGTGAAGAATGAGCACGTTTATATCATAGATGGTCATCTGTGCGATGGCGGGGGGAATACTGCTATAGGTGCTGCATACGCAGCAAAGCTGTTCTATCCTGACCTCGTCGAAGATATGGATCCGCAGGCGGTGCATCAGGAATACGTGGATAACTTCTGTCGGATAGACTTCGATGTGAGTGAGCACGGTGTGTTCTGGTATCCGCCGCTGGAGGCGAGTTGATGGGAATAAATGAAAAAGAGGCAATGGATATGAAAACAAGCCTATTAGCTGGAATAATCGCATGTCTGCTGCTAACACTGCCGGCAGCGGCATCAGACTACACGCTCGAAATCTTCGGGAATGCAAACGAGGATGACACGATCAACATGCAGGATGTGACCTACACCGAGCTGATCATCCTCGAATACCGCGACAAGACAGAACTCGCTGACGCCAAGCACGATGGCAAGATTAACATGCAGGACGTGACGCAGATCGAGCTCGTCATACTGGGCAAAGAGAAGGAGATGACGCTCTTAGACATGGCTGGTAGAGTGGTGACGGTAAATAAGCCGATAACAAAGATAGCGTCATTCAGTCATGGTGGAGAACATATTCAGATCATCAAGGCAATCCGTGCAGAAGAAAAAATTGTCGCGGTGGACTCGGATCTACAGAGCTATGACTTCTTGAAAGTACTATATCCGGAGATAAGCAAGTTGCCGGACTTTGGTACCTCAAAGAGCGTGGACTATGAGGTGCTGTTTGAGATAAAACCCGATCTCGTCACCAAGATGGGTGTTGCACCACTGAATGAACTTAAACCGGCGGATCAGGAGATCGCAGATACACTCAAATCAGGAGGGATAGATATCATCTTCCTGGGATCCCGTCACCCAGAAGAACTGCTAAAATCAGCAAGGAAACTGGGATATCTCCTTGACCGGAGAGAGGAGGCAGATGAGTTCATCGATTTCTATGAAGAACTGATAAACACCATAGCAGAGAGAACGAAAAGCATTCCTGAGGGGGATAAACTCAGGGTATACGTAGCTAACTGCGACAAGTACCGGACTGCTGGGGTAGGGACTGGATACAGTGCATATCTTGAAATGGCTGGTGGCAGGAGCATCTCTGCTGAAGCTGGTGTAATCGGAGCCTATACCCAGATAGACCCGGAATGGCTGATAGAAGAGAATCCTGATGTGTTTGTTATGCGACCAACATACTATATATTCCCGGATTACGGATCAGATGATCCGGCAGAAGCATCGGAGGTCAGAGATGACATACTGAATACACCTGAATTGGCTAATGTTAAAGCGATAGAAGATGAGAGGGTTCACCTCTTTGGTGTGTCCAGCACCTCAGCTGCTTCCTTCCTCTGCATCGGCTACATGGCAAAGTGGTTCTACCCTGAGTTGTTCGAAGACCTCGACATGAAGGCAATTCATCAGGACTACCTGGACCGATTCCAGCGATTGGACTTTGATGTGGACGAACACGGCGTATTCATGTATCCTGCCCTTTATGGGCCTGCATTAACACAGTAATAGTAGCAAGCAGTAAAAGGTAGGGATCAATGGAAGAACAAAACCATAAGGTGGTGCTAACAATGAGAACAAATACACTATTGCTTGGAATAGCCATAAGCCTGCTGCTGGCACTGCCAGCCGCGGCATCAGATTACACGCTCGACATCTTCGGGAATGCAAACGAGGATGACACGATCAACATGCAGGATGTGACCTACACCGAGCTGATCATCCTCGAATACCGCGACAAGACGGAACTTGCTGATGCGAAGTATGATGGCAAGATCAACATGCAGGACGTGACGCAGATCGAGCTTACCATACTGGGAAAGGAGAAAGAGATGACGTTCCGCGATATTTTAGGAGAAGCCGAGACCGTCAATAAGCCGATCGAACGGCTGGCGAACCTGGGCAATCGTGGTATCGTAGTCACGCGGTCACTCAACGCGATGGATATACTGCTACCAATCGGTCCTGGCATGGCAATAGGATGCGAAAAATTCTTCCCTGTGATAAGCACGTGGCAAATTGCCGGAAGTGACCCTGCCGACTGTGACTTTGAATACGTACTCAGCTTGAACCCCGACGCTGTTCAAACGAATATCGAGGGTCTGCAGTTCCTGGTCGGAGGAAAAGGAGAACGACAGAAGAGGATGTTTGAGGAGAAACTCCCGGGTATCCCACTCATCAGTCTGAACATGCGTGAACAAGATGCCATACCACAGAGCGTTAAAACGTACGGGTACATCATTGACAGGAGAGATGAGGCTTGCGAGTTCGTTGATTGGTTCGAGGGATCTCTCAACTTATTCAAGTCTCAGACAGAGGGACTGACCGATTACGAGAAGCCACGATTTCTAATGTCATGCCAGGGTGCAGAACCGTACAAGATTTACTGCTCGGGCAGTAGATACGCTAAGGTGTTGAATATCGCCGGCGGAAGGAATATCGCCGATGAGATATGCGAGACCGGTGACCCAAACTATGGTCACACGATCGACGTCGATCCCGAATGGATGATCGAAAAGAATCCTGACTACATAATCTTTGGAGCTCGACCGGACTACATTGGCTATGAGACTGATGATCCATCGAATGCCGAAGCGTATTTGCAGGAATTCCTGGCAAAACATCCCGAATTGGCTCGTGTGAATGCGGTGGAGGATGGGCATGTATATATGCTGCCTTATTTCTTGCTTGGTGGAGCGGGAAACACCGTTGTGGGTTCTGCGTATGCGGCAAAGCTCTTCCATCCTGATCTCTTCGAAGATTTCGATCCACAGGCATTGCACCAGGATTATGTGGACAGATTCTGTCACATAGACTTCGATGTGAGAGAGCACGGCATATTTGTGTATCCGCCGCTGGAGGAGAGTTAATGGGAATAGAACTACAGGAAGGTAGTCTATAATGAGAACAAATACAATATTGCTTGGAATAGCCATGTGTTCGCTGCTGCTGGCATTACCGGCAGCGGCATCAGATTACACACTCGGAATCTTCGGGAATGCAAACGAGGATGAAACTATAAACATGCAGGATGTGACATACACCGAACTGATCATCCTCGAATACCGCGACAAGACAGAACTTGCTGACGCCAAGCACGACGGTAAGATCAACATGCAGGACGTGACGCAGATCGAGCTCGTCATACTGGGAAAGGAGAAGGAACTCACGCTCGTGGATTCTGCTAATAGGATCGTTACGGTAAAAAAGCCGATAGAGAGGATCGTTGAGATCAGTTTTACAACAGTCGAGGTGATGCGATCACTCAAACTGGAGATGGATAAACTCGTTGGTGTCAGCAAACATACGAAGGATAAAATGACATTCTTCCCGGAGTTCAGTGAATGCCCTGATGTTGGAGAGTCATCATCCCCCAATTATGAGGTGATATTAGAGCTCCAACCGGATATTGTCTTCTTATATGCATTGGGGCACTCGACTCAGATGGAGGAGATCCGAAGTACGCTCAGTGCTGCCGATCCTACCATCGCGGTGGTTGGCTTCAGCTTCAACAAGCCCTCGATATTCATTGAAGAAGTACAAAAGTTGGGTTATGTCCTTGGAAAAAGGAACGAAGCTGACGAGTTCATTGATTTCTACAATGACTGGATAAACGCCGTTAAAGAGAGGATAGAAGAAATCTCGGAGAGTGAAAAGCCAAAAGTCTACTTTGAACTTGCGTATAGCCCTTATAAGACCTGTGGTGAGGGATACTTCGGTGAGCGGGTTGAAATGGCAGGTGGAAACAACATATTCAGCGATCTATCTGGCTCATGCACGGTGGATCCTGAGGAGGTGATCGAGCGTAATCCCGAGATCATAGTTGTAGACACATGGGCAGGCAGCTATGACGAAGATGATATATCCGTATTGGTCGATGCAAGGGATGAATTTGTGAATCGTCCCGAAATGTCCGGGGTCGATGCGGTGAAGAATGGGCATGTTTACGTGTTAACGCATAAGGACTTCTATTATGGACCAAGCCACTTTATAGCAATCGCATATATGGCAAAATGGTTCCATTCTGAGCTATTAGAGGACTTGGGCGATCCACAGGCATTCCATCAAGAATACCTAACACGATTCCAGGAATTGGACTATAACCTGGATGAGCACGGCGTATTCGTATATCCGCCGCATGAGGAGAGTTGATAAGAATATGTAACAAGGAGACGATAGATATGAAAATAAGTATATTACTTGGAATAACCATGACTTTGCTCCTGCTGGCGCCGTCAGCATCAGCATCAGATCACACACTCGAGATCTTCGGCAACGCGAACGAAGACGACACGATTATGGTTATGTTTCAAATGAAAGTAGGACACTTTATATGTGAAGCAAACCTTATGTAAAACAACCCATGTATAAAATAAGTGTATAGAATCAAAAAAGAATTATTAATCTTGAAACGTAAAAAAGCAAAAGAACTGCACGAGAACGGCTGGAGTAACCGTAGAATAGCGCGCCATCTGCTGGTGAGCAAAGATAGCGTAGGTAAATGGGTGCGGATGGATGAAAGAGATGTGTTGATCTACAATCGGGGCTGGGAAAAGGGGATCTCGAGAAAATACGCGCCTGAAACAAAACAACAAATTATAAGAATAAGAGCGGACTTAGAGAAAGAAGCTAGCTATTTCATCGTTTCGAAAGTGGTCAAGGCAAATTATGAAAACCAGACTGGTGAAGAGGTCACGAAGTCTTATGTAGATCGTGTATTGAAAGAGGCGGGGCTGGTGAGAAGCCCTGTGAAGAAGAAGAAAGGACGGAGCAAGTACATGAAATATCCGGAATATACGCTGACCAAATTGGGCAAAAGTATGATGAGTGTCGATTTCATCGGTCCAAAGTATCTCAAAGGCTCTGACAACCGAATTAATTTTCTCTCATGCAACTACATCCGGCAGGAATTGCTTGGTATGGTAAAGCGGGTTGGCGGACAGACTACTGAACAGGTGATACAAACATTGGAAGAAATATGGATGTCGCACCCGATCCCCGAAATATTGAAAATAGATAACGATTCCGCATTCGGGGCTAATCTGCCGCATGAAAAGTACATCGGCAAACTCGCGTTCTTCCTGCTTAATTTGGGCGTTTATCCCCTATACATCGCTCCAAGAAGTCCGTGGAATAATGGCTAGGTGAAAGGATTCAACAGTGTCTTCTCAAAAAAATTCTGGAACAAACTGCAATTCAGCGATGAACAGGAGATTGATGTCAAGATCATGGATTTTAACGTCGCTTATGAAAAATATTCTCGATTGATCTCGAACAATCCGGAACTTTCTAAGGAAGATATCAGGTATATGGCTGATTTTAAAGACGTGGATCTGGAGAATACGCACGTTAAATATTTCAAGGCTGATAAAATCTATTTTTTACGGATTGTGAGGCGGAAAAACGATAAGGACCGTGATGAAGAATATGGTTTCATTGACATTCTGAAACATGAGATAAAATTGCCAAAAGATTTAATTAATCTATTTGTATTTTGTATTATTGATATCAAACTAAAACAGCTTGAAATTAATATTGAATTAGATGATGGATCTTTGAAAGAGATTAAATCGGTGGCATTTACAATCAAAAATGTTATATATAATCAATCATGATTAGATAAATATGGCTGTGTTAGTGTCCTACTTTCATAGCAAACCCAACCATTAACATGCAGGATGTGACATAGATCGAGCTCGTCATTCCGGGGAAAGAGAAGGAGCTGACGCTGATCGATTCTGCTGATAGGATCGTGCAGTAAAAAAGCCGATAGAGAGGATCGTTAATATCAGCTTCACATCAGTTGATGTGAGGACTGGAATCTACTGGAGAATCGTATACTGGGCGTTGCAGGATTGTTTTGAGATGATCCTCGCAAATGCGAAAGAAATCCACGAACTCAAGCAGGTACGGAGGAAGACCGACAGAGAGATTGTATCTGGATAGCAAGGCTCTGTTTGAATGTGAACACCATGGCAGAACTGATCCCTGCAAGCTAGGCTGATGAAAAAGATGTGTATACCCGCACTGAATCAGTCCCATTTTTGTTTCATTTTAGTACTGGAGCGAAACCATCTTTCCAATTAAATTGAACCGATTGCTACTGGTTTTTCTTGCACCGT
>JAYEFS010000420.1:0-8328 GCA_034658695.1 Methanobacteriota archaeon
AGCCACTAACAGATGAGAACCAGACACTGCAACTCGAAGTCCAGGACATCATACTCTCTTATGATGCCGGAGAGTACCTGCGCAGGGTCGCAGGTTTCATCGACGATCTCCTCGTCAAATACTACGGAGAGGAAGCGTACTACAGTGCCTCGCATCGAAACGACCTGATCGGCAGGCTGGTTATCGGACTCGCACCCCATACCTCGGCAGGCGTTCTCGGGCGGATCATCGGGTTCACACGGGCATCGGTGGGCTATGCACACCCGTTTTTCCACGCGGCGAAACGTCGAAACTGCCTGTCACCAGATACCGATGTCCTGATCCGGAATTTTGGAAAACCTCTTTGTATGAGCCTTTGTGACCTGTACAACTCGACAGACTCTTCCGAAGAAGTCGTTGACGACTGTGGCACGGTGCAGAAGAGAGTCGCTGGAGTTGAGACTTATGCGATGAACCCAAAAAACGGCAGATTCGAGAGAAAGAAGATAAAATCAATCATCAAAACGCCTGCACCATCCCATTTGGTCAGGGTAACATCGAAATCCGGACGAGTCTTTGTCTCATCACCGGAGCACAGGCTGATGGTACACTCGGACAACGGTTTTGAGTTCAGAAAGGTACTGGAACTGAGGGAGAATGACATGCTCCCTGTATCGGCAGAAATCGATCTTGGTGAGAACGACATGGGGGAGATTGATCTCCTGCTGGAGTTCTTACAAAACGATCGATTATCAGAGGACATTATGGTACGAGGAGTTAGGGACACCGTTGAAAAATGCATAGATGAGATCGGAGGTCTGAAGTCCGCTGCTCTGAAGATACAACTGAATAAAAAAACATTTTCCAACTATCTCTACCGGGATAGTATCCCACTACCCATTCTGAAATCACTGCTTGCCATGTCAGGCAACAACTGGGATCTGGTTCCGAGAGGCTGCAAACTTGGGGTTAAGAGAGACCACGTCTCAATCCCGCGAATCATCAAGATCGACGAGGCTCTCATGCGGCTATCCGGGTACTATCTCGCAGAAGGATGTGCAAGATCTGCGGAGCGAAAACTCTACCAGATCGGAATCTCGTGCACAGAAGAAGATATTCTGGAGGATATGACGCGGTGCATAGATGCGGTCTTTGAAGTTTCCCCTTCCAGATCCGAAAACGCCCTGACAATCTCGAGCCGACTGATATATCACCTCTTCGTTAATCTCCTTGGAACCGGCAAGGGTGCCAGAGACAAACAAATCCCGCCCGGATTCACCAATCTTCCCCTGAATAAGATCAAAGATCTTCTCAGCGCATATTTCTCTGGCGACGGGTCTGTTGAGAAGAACCGACTTCATGTCACCTGCTCCTCGGTAAACAGAAGACTGCTGCAGGACGTTGGACTACAACTCCTCAGATTCGGGATATTCTACCGGCTGAAGAGCGAAAGAAGACCAGCCGGGGGGCTTGCAAAAGAATTCTACGATAAAAAAGGAGAATCCCCTGTTTTTGATCTGCATTACATCTCGATACGATCGTCATACGCAAAGACATTCGCGGACAGGATCGGGTTCATATCAGCACGAAAAGAAGCAGCGCTACAGTCAGTCCTCTCAAAGAAACGAACGCCGCGAGTCACAAGATCCGGTGATACCGTCCTCGACAAGATAATGGAGATTGTGCCGATCAAAACAACGACAGACTTCCTGTACGACATAGAGGTTGAAGAGCACCACAACTTCCTGATCAACGACTTTGCGGTGTCTGCAAACTGCGATGGTGACGAGGACTGTGTAATGCTTCTAATGGACGGATTGCTCAATTTCTCGAGGTTGTATCTCCCTGCAAAACGTGGTGGCTGGATGGATGCCCCACTAGTTCTCACAACGCGGATAGATCCAAAAGAAATCGATAAAGAGGCACTCAACATTGACGTAATGGAACAATACCCACTAGAATTTTACGTTGCAGCAGAGAGATTCGCAAATCCAAAAGAGATCGAGGATCTGATGGATACCGTATCAAAACACCTCGGAACACCGGCACAATACAAAAGCAGGTTCACACACCCGGCATCAAACATCGCAGCAGGACCGGTCAACAGCGCATACAAAACACTCGGATCCATGGTCGAGAAGATGGACGCACAGCTCGCACTCGCCCGCAAAATCAAAGCCGTGGACGCAGACAATGTTGCCGAACGAGTCATCAACTCACATTTCCTGCCCGACATGATCGGAAACCTCCGTGCATTCTCAAGACAGAGGGTGCGGTGCGTGAAATGCGGCGCAAAATTCAGAAGACCGCTTCTGAGCGACGTCTGCCCGGTATGCCGCGGGAAGGTCATACTCACGGTAACAGAAGGCTCAGTCAAAAAGTATCTTGACACATCCGCACGGGTGGCAGCGGAATACGAGGTCTCCGAATACACAAGGCAACGTATCGAGCTGATCGGACTCGAGATCAAGTCGCTCTTCGAGAGCGATAAATCGAAGCAGATGGGGCTCTTTGATTACATGTAGTGCCACGACGATTCAGAGCGTGCAATCCATGGTCTGCGTCGGCTGCCGACATGGCTGTCTTTTTGGGGCGATTGTGATGGTGGGGTATGCGTGCGATTCAGTTTCTTGTATTGATTGGGTGTTTTATGAGACTTTTTATTATTTTCTGGTTACCCTGGCATGTCTTATGTAAGCACAACTGCCGGAATGTGGCACTACCGATCTAAAAAGTCATTTACACCGATAATCTGCGTAATCCACGTTAAATCAGTGGAAAATAAAACTTTTAGCAACAGATGAACACCTGATTTCACTGATTCCGGAAGTCCAATCGTACCACTGTTTACAGGATTGGCATCATGTTTTTCAGCCAACCAGAAGAAATTAAAAAGTCTCACGATTTCGGATACCTTTCAGCCATGTGTTCATGTCTTTCATCTTCTGTCTGAACTTCTTGCGCGAGGTCTTTTGCCCAAGCTTGGACTTGCCTTTTCTGGTTATATCGCAGATAGTTGCGTAAACCCGAAGATTATCAAATGTCTCATATTTCAAACCATATCGCTTCGCTCCCATGCAGGGGCATCGTCCGAACTCGATAATCTTACTCGACTCTATCGGATATCGTAAGTCCGGATTTACCCATACGCCGCGCCATGGTGCGGAATCACTTCAATTCCAGCTTATTCCACCAGTCCCATTCATCCGCTCCGAAGAACTCAGAGGCATCATAGATGTCCTCAAAGAGGTGGTCGTAGACGAAATATTTACGATCGTACGTGATCATCTCTTCGCCGAAACTCCCCTCGGCAGCACTGATTGTTGGTTCGATCGCCAGACACTTCCCTTTTTTCAACGGGACAATCACCCACGCGTGACCGTACACCCCGTCCCAGTTGTCTTTTGTTGCGATATATGCGGTTATGTTGTGGCATTCGAGCTTCCATTCGATGTACGATGCCATTTCCGAGCAATCGAAGACGAAGCCCTCGTACGGCGTGATAAATCCCTTGCCAAGTAGCCTTTCCACCTCGTCATGCGTGTTCCGAAACGTGGTCTTTGTGAGATAGTACGGGTCAGGAATCTCAGCGGGGAGGGATACTTCGCACGGAGTCGCATTCAGTGGATCGGGCGAGGATGAATCGTAATTGTCTGGTACAGGGGATACGAAATCGCGGGATCCGGTGTTGCTGACGTTGACGTTGGTGTTGAAACGATCTATATGGGCGTAGAATGAATTGATATGCCTGGAAGCGCACTCTGCATAGATGCGTGCTTTCCAGTCATTTCCTTCGGCAGCATATCCACATGCCAGACGGAGATTGAACGCAGATTGGTTGGTATTATTGTAAATCGCATGCAGAATTTTGAACTGTGCGTCGTAATACATATCATCTGACTCTGTTAGCGAAGCCTCTGCTATAACTCGCTCAAACGACCCAATTGACGAGGCGTACTCCTCGTTTCGCTCATCCAATCGCTCGCACTCTTCACGGCATGCCGCGTACTCGTGCTCGTTGAAGAGTGTGGTGGTGCGGTTCCAGAACTCAATTATGATCTGCAGATGCCCAAGAACCTCGGCATGGTACTCTGTCAGATCGACATGATGTGAATCGTCCGTAACATCGCTTTCGTAGACACAACCGGAAAGGGCGACCGCCAGCGTCGATATCACGGCCAACACCACTACCAATGTCGGAATCGGGATCGGGATCGGGATCGACGCCAATATCTCGGTCCGCGATCTTCTGTTGGGCATGCCACTCGTATTGCCCGCAATCATATTCAACCCCTCCCAAACCAACATATTTATAGGTATTACATAGAACGTAAGCGAGAGTACCATGCTTCCCACAGACCTCCTTGACCGCGCCCACGCTGGCGAATGCACAAAAAAGGATGCGATATTGCTCGCCAACGCACAGCTTCCCGAACTCTTCGGATTGGCAGATGAGCTACGCGCAGAAGCGGTCGGCGACACCGTGACATACATCCTCAACCGAAACATCAATTTCACGAGCCAGTGCATCGGAACGTGCCGGTTCTGCGCATTCAGAGACCCAAACGGCTACCGGATGAACATATCCGAGATTCTCGAGAAAGTGCGGGGGGCCGTCAAAACCGGCGCAACCGAGATCTGCATTCAGGGCGGGCTTCTCCCGGATATGCGGCTTGCTGGCTACTGCGAGATTCTTGAATCGATCAAATCCGAGTTTCCGGATATTCACCTGCATTCCTGCTCGCCGATGGAGGTTTACCATGCGGCAAGAGACGGTGTGGGCGTCAAAGGCGCGCTTGTTGCGATGAAAGATGCAGGGCTTGACACGATGCCGGGAACCGCAGCAGAGATCCTTGTGGACCGGGTGCGCAAAATAATATGTCCTGACAAGCTGAATACGGAAGAGTGGGCAGGTGTCATCAGGACTGCGCACAATCTCGGCATCAGAACGACTGCGACGATCATGTACGGGCACATCGAGACTGTGCAGGATCGAATCGAGCATCTCTTTCTGATACGGGAGATCCAGAAGGAGACCCATGGGTTCACAGAGTTTGTGCCGCTGCCGTTTATGCCGTACAACAACGAACTCGGAAGCGAGATGCTTGCGAGCGGTAATTACGGCATCACCGGAATCGACGACCTGCGGATGCATTCGCTTGCACGAATCGTGCTCCACACTCACATCAAGAACATTCAGGCGAGTTGGGTGAAGCTCGGGACAAAACTTGCCCAGTACGCGCTCCATTGCGGCGCAAACGACCTCGGGGGCACATTAATGGAAGAGAAGATATCGAAATCAGCAGGAGCAACGTCCGGCGAATACATGTCGCCCGCGGAGTTTGACTGGATCATAAGGAGAGCAGGGAGAGTGCCGGCGGTGCGGGATACGCTCTATTCACATCAGCGGCAGCCCGGTGGGGCGGCGACGCGATGATGGCGGATCAATGACATACAGGTTGTTTTACAGAGGGATGTATAATGGCTGATAATATGCCCGTGAAAAACAACTCTCAAATCCTGCTTTACCAAACGGAAGGTGGTCAGACTAAAATTGAAGTCCTGCTAGAGGACGAGACTGTCTGGCTGACGCAGAAATTGATCGCGGAGTTGTTTCAGACAACGAAACAGAATATTAGCCGGCATATCCAGAACATTTATGCGGAGGGTGAATTGACACCAGATTCAACTGTTAAGGAATACTTGACGGTTCAAAAAGAGGGAAGCAGACAAGTTTCCAGAGTGATTGATTTTTATAATCCGGATATGGTCATCTCTGTCGGTTACCGCGTAAAATCCCATGTTGCCACCCGATTCCGCCAATGGGCAACTCAGCGGCTGCGGGAATATATTGTCAAGGGTTTTGTTTTGGACGATGAGCGGCTAAAAAATCCGGATCAGCCCTTTGATTATTTTAATGAACTTCTGCGCCGCATCCAGGACATTCGCACATCCGAACGGCGTTTTTACCAGAAGATAACCGATATATACGCCACAAGCATCGATTATGATCCCACAACCGAACTCAGCCTGATGTTCTTTAAAACCGTCCAGAACAAATTACACTGGGCGATAACTGAAAAAACCGCCGCAGAGCTGATTTACAGCAGAGCGGACAGCGACAAGCCGAATATGGGGCTTACCAGTTGGCGGGGTGAGAAAGTGCGCAAACAGGATGTTGTTATCGCCACAAATTATCTTGATGAAGAGGAGCTTCGCGGGCTTAACAACCTTGTTGAACCATATCTTGTCTTTGCCGAAGGACAGGCGATGCGCCGCATTCCCATGCACATGAACGACTGGATCGGGAAACCGGACGGCTTTTTGCAGTTGAACGACCGGAATATTCTGGAGCATGCGGGAAGAATATCGCATGAGATGGCTGAGGAGCTTGCGGAAACAGAATATGAAAGATTTAACCGGGCGCGTATACGATACGGCGACTCACAAGAGAGCGATTTTGATGAGACTGTCAAACAAATGGATATTATGAATGCCAAAGCAGAGGATCGATACAATGACTAACGCAGCCACAATCGGTGTTGTTGGCTACCACAACACCGGAAAGACGACACTTATATGTAAACTGATCGAACGATTGAGAGAGCAGGGATATTCCGTGTCCACGATAAAGAACATTCCAAAAGATGAATTCTACATGGACGTTGAAGGAAAAGACACATGGAAACATGGTGAATCAGGCGCCAGGGTGGTTGTTGCGAGCACTTCGGATGAGACGGCTTTCATCATGAAGACTGGCATGCCGCTTGAGGATATCCTGAGAATCACGGACAGCATGACGGCTCCTGATGTGATACTTGTTGAGGGGCACAAGACCGAGGCAATACCGAAGATTGTTCTCGGCGAGATGCCAATCGAGGGTGAGGACGACGTGCGCAGGTACGATCCCGCAACCGACGACTTTGAAAACCTTCTCAGTTACATAATAGAGACAATCGAGGTCAAGAAGGTGTTCAACAGACTTCCCGGGATGAATTGTGGAAAATGCGGATATGGTGACTGCATGGGGATGGCAGTGGCGATATTTAGGGGGGAAAAGGCAATATCTGACTGTCTGATGCAGGGCGGATTTATGAGAGCTACCGTTGACGGAAAAGAGATACCGATGGGACCATTTGTTCAGGATATCGTCTCAAAGACTGTTTTTGGGATGGTCGCGTCTCTGAAAGGCGTTGATTACACAACGATAGACGCAGACATAACGATCGAGATAAAACATGACAGAAGGTAGATTGAGAATTGGGGTCTTCGGGTGCGGCACGATCGGGAGCGCGATATGCCGCGCAATCGACGATGGGGTGATTGATGCGGATCTTGTCGCAATATGCGATCGGGATCCTGCAATAGAACACATCGCAGACTCGCTTGCCACCCACCCCGCGGCGATGAACATCCGCAGAATGGCGAAATCCGTGGACATCGTTGTTGAGGCGGCATCCCAGAACGCTGTGCGCAGGGTCGCATCAGCGGTGCTCTCAGCAGGATGTGATCTTATGGTCATGAGCGTGGGCGCGTTCTCGGATGCGGAACTCCTGGGCAGTCTGAAGGATCTGGCACTGCGCAACCGCTGCAGAATATACATTCCGTCGGGCGCGGTTGCCGGAATCGACGGCATCAAGTCCGCGAAGATCGGCGGGATTGAGTCAGTTGTGTTAACAACGAGAAAGCCACCGTCAGGGTTTTTCGGTGCGCCTTACGTTGAGGCGTGTGGGATTGATCTTTCGTCGCTCACTGAAGAGACACTGCTATTTGAGGGGTCTGCCGCGGATGCTGTGCAGGCATTTCCTGCGAATGTGAATGTGGCAGGAACACTCAGTCTTGCAGGCATCGGATATGAGGATACGGTGGTGCGAATTATTGCGGATCCGGGAACCACGCGAAATGTTCACGAGATTGAGGTTAAGGGGGAGTTTGGCGTGCTGACGGTTAAAAATGAGAATCTACCGTCGCCGATGAATCCAAAGACGAGTTACATCGCGGTTCTTTCCGCGATTGCAACGCTTAAGAAACTCACAGAACCTGTGTGGGTCGGGACATGAGGGGTACTGCAACCAAACCGGGAATTTTACCGCCGAGTGCGCAGAGGGACACGGAGAGGAAATAAACGGCTAAACGCTTATAGCGTTCCTCTGCCCCCTCCGCGGTTATTTTTCTTGCCAGAAAGTACGGAATCGTAATCGGGCGACCAATCAACATATACTCGGCACCGGCATAAACTGCGCTTTTTGCATGACCGATCCAACCATGAATACGCAGCAACCAAAGCCCATGATGCCGCTGCAACATGATCATCAATATGTGGTTCTCTTCTTTGCGTCTCCGCGCCTT
>JAYEFS010000421.1:0-1842 GCA_034658695.1 Methanobacteriota archaeon
ACGAGATAAAATTACCGAAGGATTTAATTAATCTATTCGTATTTTGTATTATAGATATTAGACTGAAGTATCTTAAAATTAATATTGAACTGGATGATGGATCTTTGAAGGAGATAAGATCAGTGGCATTTGGGATCAAAAATGTTATATATAATTAAGCATAATTGGATAAATACGACCATGTTAGTGTCCCACTTTCATAGCGAACTCAACCATAATTATCCAGATTCTCTCTGCCCGCGTAAAAGATCCGAAGACATGCGCCTCAAAATTCGGGTAAATCCGCGTCCATCATTTACACAACCACACAGGCAGTATTCCTATGCCTGAAGACGAGAAATACGGCTGGTTTGCGGCAGTTCGTCCTGTGTTTAACTCCCGCAGGCACAAGAACTCCGGTTCCGGCTATCAGTTTGATTGTGGACTCGTCTGACTCGATTACGACCTCGCCACTGTAATGCAGGAAGAACTCATCGTAATCGTGGAGATACCACTTACCATCGCCCTCGCAGAGCACCGCTCTTATGAGTGAGTCGTCCACGTTGACTATGTCATGGGGGCGCCTGGGTGATTTTAGCTTTGTTATCTCCTCTCTAAAGTCGATTGCTTCTATATCCCTGCTCACGTCCATTTCCGGATGAATCCGTGTCATGCAGTTCCCAGAGCCTCCTTTGCCTTGACCATCTCAACGATTGCGCTGTTGTAGGGCGTCTCAATCCCGTACTCGGCTCCCAGCTCAACCACCTTTCCGCTGATGTAGTCTATCTCGGTCTTCCTGCCGCGAATTATGTCCTGAAGCATGGATGACCTGTGATCCCGTGTCGGGGGAAGCTTCTGGTTCCACAGAACCTTCAGATACTCGTCAGGCGAGTTCATGCCCAGATCCATGCCCGCAGCTTCAGCCACCCGGAATGCTTCCGATATCATCTCTCTTATGATCCGCCTGGTGTGTGGATTGTCAGCAATCTCGCCGTACGTCACCTGAAATATGGCTGATAAGGGGTTCAATGCGATATTGTACAGCGCTTTGTGCCAGATCTCCCGCATGATGTTCTCTGACGCTCTTGTTGGAATCCCTGCGTCATTGATCGTTTCTGCAAGCCATTCCGCACGCGGGCTTGAACTGCCAGTGCCGTTGATCTCACCAACCAGGGTATCGGATGCGATGACCGTCACCGCAACGCTCCCGGGTTCTGGCACGACTGCGCCGAATATCGCCATTGCGCCGAGTGTTCTCTTCCTGCCCGCAATCTCGGTCAGCGCCTCCACATTCCCGAGCCCGTTCTGCATCGATATGATCGCGGTATCCTGCCCCAGCATGGGAAGAGCCTCCCTTGCGGCGGTCTTTGTATCAAACGACTTGACCGTCAGAAAGACAATGTCCTGATCGCAATCAGGCGGTGACGTTACCGCGGTCAGGTCATCCACTACGTGATCTCCCCAGATTCCGGTGATATGGAGCCCGTTTCGGGTAATCTCGCTTATATGGGGATCTCTCCCCACCAGCGTGACTCTGTGCCCGGCTCTCGCAAGCATGCCGCCGGTTGCAGAACCGATGGCTCCTGCACCCATTATTGCGATTTTCTGTCCGTGGTTTGATCTGCTCATGGTCATCATCCGAATCAGTACGTAACATATTTGTGTGGAGATCCACATATAAAACCGCCGACTAAGGACGAGGCGGTTACCCGCCTCTCCTCGTCTCAGAACGGTATGAGAAAGTTTCCCTTCATACACGCTTGCGCATCTCATAACCCTTTCTGTATCGGGCAGCAGTTTATTCCTGTTTCTGTGGCATTTCGGTAATATAATCTCAGCATTCATGCGCATAGCCCATCCTGC
>JAYEFS010000422.1:0-8250 GCA_034658695.1 Methanobacteriota archaeon
CTGGTATGATGTACGGCGCTTCGGATTGTTTCCTTATGATCGCCTCGACACCATAGACAGACGCTATGTTATCTGCGGTAAGTACATAAGAAGGTTCACCCGCACTCACAATCTTTCCCCTCCTCATCATGATTATCTTATCCGAGTACCTTGATGCGAGGTTCAGGTCATGAATCGCAATGATTGCAGAGACGAGCTTCTTATTCACGAGATCCCGTATGATGTCCATCACCTCAAACTGGCGCAGTATGTCGAGGTTGCTCGTCGGTTCATCGAGAAGGATCACCTCTGCTTCTTGTGCAAGCGCTCGTGCGATCAAGACCTTCTGCTGCTGACCACCGCTCAATTCGCCAAAGTACTTGAGCGCAAGGTCCTCGATATCGAGCAGTCGCAGAACCTCCCAGATCTTCTCATCATCATCCTCGTCGCTCCGCCAGCTCAGGTGCGGGCGCCTACCCATCAGAACGGTATCAAAGACAGAGGTTGGAAAGCCGCGAGAGATTGTCTGCTGCACATAGCCGATCTTCTTGGCAATCTCCATCCTGCCCATCTTCATAATCTCTCTTCGATCCAGAAGCACGCTTCCATGATCCGGTTGTATGATCTTGTCTATGCATTTGAGGAGAGTGGATTTGCCAGAGCCATTCGGACCAACGATGCCAAGTATCCTTGACGGGGCAAGCTGGATGGATACATCATCAAGGATCATTGGACCTGAATTTCCATCGTAGCTGAAGACGATATCGATCGTCTCGAGTTTTATCATAACCATTCAAATCACCTCACCAGTACTCTCTCCTCCTCTTCATTATCAGGTACAGGAAGAACGGAACCCCGAGCATCGATGTCACAGAACCGACCGGGAGAATGATCGGTGCGATTATCGTCCTTCCAACGGTGTCTGCGCCGAGGAGTATCACGCCGCCAAGGAGACCTGATGCCGGAAGCAGGAATCTGTGATCCGCACCGATTATCATACGTGCCATGTGCGGACCGACCAGTCCGATGAATCCGATTATTCCTGTGAATGCCACGATTCCTGCGATCAGGAGGCTTGATGCGGTCATCACGATCGCTCTGATCCGGTTGGACTCCACGCCAAGGCTCTTTGCGGTCTCATCTCCAACGGTCATCACATTGAGGTCCCAAGCTTTCCTGAGAAGCACAAAACTGCCGATCGCAATCAATACCATAACAATCCTGAGCTCCTCCCATGAGAATGCACCAAGATCGCCCATCCCCCAGAATGACATCTCTCGAAGCTCCTGATCGGTTGAGAAGTACTTGAATAGACTGCTTGCAGCACCAAAGATATAGTTCATCGCAATCCCGCACAGTATCATGATCTCGGATGTCGCTCCTCTGATGGATGCGAGTCCGAGGATGAGACCGGAACAGAGCATGGCAAAGATGAACGCATTCCCTATTATGAGCCACATCCCTCCGAAGAAGCCAAGATTGAGAACTATCGCAAGAGAGACACCAAAACTTGCACCTGACGAGATCCCGAGCGTGAAAGGACTTGCCAGTGGATTTCTAAGTATCGCCTGCATCGCAGCCCCTGAGATGCCGAGACCAAAGCCTGCCGTGATAGCCCATGCGATGCGGGGAAGCCTCAGATGCCAGACACAGATATCAGAGAGCCAGCTTGTATAGAAGTGTTCAGGGAAGATCCTGTGAAGAATTGCAGAGTAAGCATCCCATATCGTTAAGTCTGCGGATCCAAGCGTTGCCGATATCCCGGTGATGATGAATATAAGAACCGGGAGGGTTAAGATGAGGAGGATCTTAATCCCGATCCGCTTGCTGTGCTCCTCCTGTATCGCGCTCTTCTTTCCTGTGCGTGTTCCCCTGCGTCTTATTGTTTTTGCCATTTTCCTGGTTTACCGCTACCGTTCGGTGAAGGCTTTGGTGAGACCAGCGGTTGTGCCAATACCGCCATCTCCTCCCTCAGCTCCACTCGAGATCACGATCAGGTTCTTCTCCTTTGCAATCTCGGTTAACGTCTGAAACTCCCTCAGCTTCAGTGCAACAGGTGTCTTCTCATAGAATGCTGCAGCCTCACTCATCCTCTCTGATGCCTGGTATTCAGCCTCGGCAAGGATGATTCTCGACCTCTTCTCCCGTTCTGCCTCTGCCTGCCTTGCAATCGCTCGGAGCATATTCTCTGGCAGAGCAACATCCCTCATCGTGACCACAACAACCCGCATCCCCCATGGGTCGGTTGCAACATCCAGTAGCTCCTGTACCGTCTTATTTAGCCGGTCCCTTTCAGAGAGGATACTATCAAGCTCGTTCTGACCCAGAACATCACGGAGTGTCGTCTGGGCAAGGAGCGCTGTTGCAGCCTCATAATCCTCAACCTCCACAATAGCTCTGCATGAGTCTGTTACCTTGAAGTATATCACAGCGTCTACGTCAAGGCTGACATTGTCGCTGCTAATCACGGTCTGCTTTGGCACATCAAGCTCCCTCACACGGAGGTCAACCCTAACGATTCTGTCCACGAATGGTACGATCACGAACAGTCCGGGACCTTTCTCGCCGAGTAACTTTCCGAACCGGAATACCACAGCACGCTCATACTGCCTCGTGATCTTCACAGCCATCGCTATGAGAATGAGTACCACGATACACCCAACCAATAGTTGTAGGTTCAATGCCATTTTCAGTCACCTCCCAGTATCTCACCGGCAAGCGATTCGATCTCTGGCAGATTGAGATCGAGTTCTTCACCTGCCAGACCAGCCCTGAAGACATCCCTGTTCACTGGAATCACTCCTACGACATTCAGTTGATCCAGTGATTCGAGCATTATATCCCGGTCATCATCGTCAACTTTGTTGAGAACGAAGTAGATCTTCTTTCCGATGCCCTTTGCCATGCTATCGATCTTTCCAGAGAGTTTGAGCGATTCATAAGACGGGTCAACGACCGCGAGGATGGCGTCGCATCCCTGTTCAACGCCTCTGCCGAAATGCTCAACTCCCGCATCGGTATCAATGAGCACAACCTCCTTTTCGGTCACATCCAGATTGTCGAGCAGGTTCTTTGCAAGAGCACCCATCGGGCAGGCACAGCCCTCTCCGAAGTCATGAATCTTTCCGATGACAAGGAGTCTTATTCCATCCTTTTCGGCGAGGTATTCCTCAGGAAGATCATCGAATCCCCACCTTTGATCAAAGATGTTTATTGATTCGGACTCCATCTTCTCAACATCTGCGTTCTTGAAGAATTCCATCAGCTTCTTGATCATCTCCTTCTTGCCACCAAAGAAGTTCATAAAGTCATCAGGCAGTTCCATGCCCAGCTGGCGATGCAGTCCATAGTTTGATTCATCAGTATCTATCACAAGAACGTCAAAACCCTTACCTGCCATCGCTTTTGCAAGCAGTGATGATACTGTGCTCTTTCCGCTGCCGCCTTTACCGCAGATCAGTATTTTCATTTTTCTGCCACCATATCGTAGCGCTCTTTGATTTACGCTTGAAGGAGAGCGCTCCCGTTTCGCTATCTGTTATCAGGATTCCGGATAAATACGCCCTCAAAGCATCTTCCTTATCTTCCGGAACATCATGCATCTCTTTCCATCGGTTTACAGCATCATCCAGACTATCGTAGTGCTGCTCGTATTCGGTATCCTGGATATTGACGTTCGCATAGATCGCAATCTCGTGCAGAAGATTGCAGAAGAAGATATAATCCATCATACCCCGTGATCTGCTTCTTCTGCCGAGGATCGCCTCCATATCGCCATCCATCCATCTGCCAGCAGAGGAGATGATATAGACGTATCGTTTTGAAGCGGCATCCATCTTCTCTATTGCTTCCTGTATATCGGGCACCCCGAGCGAGTTACAGGACAGAACCACATCGTGCTGCTCAAGATCGACACCCAACTCAACATCTTCCCATCGTTTATTGATGGATG
The DNA here is from genome assembly GCA_034658695.1 of Methanobacteriota archaeon. Lineage (GTDB taxonomy): Archaea > Halobacteriota > Methanosarcinia > Methanosarcinales > Methanogasteraceae > Methanogaster_C. The sequence goes on from JAYEFS010000422.1 coordinate 3,932, forward strand.
TGATGTTTGTTATGCCCCCTCTCTCCATATTCTCCTGTAAGCACGCTAGCATTCCCGTTGACTGGTCTACCGCAGTAACAGCCTTCACCCGCTTTGCAATCGGGATTGCGAGCCTTCCTGTGCCACAACCAACATCGAGAACCGTGTAATCAGGTTTCAATTCGAGGTTTGCCAGCTGCTTCTCGGTACGCTCTCTGTTACGCATCGCGGACTCATTGAACCTCCTTGCTCGCTCGTCCCACCTGCTGCCCGGGTTTTCACTTCTCCGGTAGTACCCGGACCTCATCACTTTCCATAACTCATTCCAGTTTATGATTCCTGCCATTGTTTAGGTCTCCTTCCAACGCCTGATCCACCATATCCGCAATCTCCATCGTTGCCGTCACCTCCGCCCCTCATACACCACATCCCTGACCACATCTCTCTGGCGGCTAAAGATGTTGAGTCTGCAAGCATCGGATAGTACGTTTCATCGTAATTGAGCCGTGAAACGATGGTATTTCTCTTAGTATGGTCTCGCCTCATCTCTCTCAGAAGATTCATCGCAAACTCGACCTTCCCATCGAACCCGAATGGCGATGAATGGATGCCAATTGAGGTGTCTAACACATTGATACCTGCTTGTTCATACAGTAACGCAGTATTTCTACGACCAAGGACATAGTCAACCTTCTTCGCAACATCAGATAGCTCGCCCAGCGTCGGGTTAAGAACGAGTTCCACGTCAATGTCCCATTCATCGAGGAGTTCGCCGGTTTGCTTGATGATACCCTCGATCGTCTCGTCCGAGACGTTGTGTTCCTTCAGCCGGCGTGTATCAAGACAGAGGTACTTCAGTGGTATGTTATAGTCCACAGGATACTCCTGCACCGAATGAGGTGTGAAGAAGAATCCCTGCATAAAGAGGGCAAAATCGTAATTCGCAAAGATCGTACCGTACTTCTCAAGTTCTTCGAGTGCACGGTTCTTCTCTCGCAGGACAACCTCCTCTACCGCACCATCCATACCGAGTTTTGATGCCATCTCCATCAGAAACCGGTCGGTACCATCGAGCCCTGAATAGAAGAACCGCCTTCGAATGAGATGTTTGGTGCCAAATTCCTTCTCCATCTGCTCTGCCCAGCGGAGACCACGCCCGACGATGTTCAGTTCAGCAGCAGGTGCTCTCTTCAACTCATCAACCGTACAGCTCAGAAGCGATGTCTGAACCGTAATACCCATACTTGCGAAGAGCTTCTTTGTCTCCTCCAGCTGTCTCGCATATCCAAAGGTGCGCCTGCCGCCAAAGGTCTCGATGTTAACCGAGTGCTCCACTACATCCTGCTCCTCCATTAACTGGTCAACGATTGTGAGCATCACCTCCATATGACCGCAGCCTCTGATCTCACGGAACGGAAAGATTGTGGGGTCTTTCCATGCTTTCAGATGCTCTTTCATCATGAAATCGAGCGACTGCCTGCTCCTGTGGGCAAAGCCCTCACATGGAACGTGCAGGAGATCGCATGGAAGATCGATCTCAGCGATTATGCCCTGCAGGTCATCCCCGACAAGCCCTGAGACGCATGCCGGAAGAACCGCGATCAGGTCCGGATGGTACCTGTGGTATGTCTCGATTATCTTGGAACGCAACTCCTCCTCGCCACCATAGATCGTCGCCTTTTCCTCAAGATTTGTGCATGGCATATCAGAGATGGGTGCATATATCTTGCGGGGTGTTAATCGCTGGTGAAAAGCGCAGCCGGCGGGTCCATGGATGAGAGGTATCGCACCCGTAATCTCGGATACGGCATAGATAGAACCGGATAGCTTACAGTTTATCCCGTATCTATGGAGCTGCCATGTCGTGTTCTGGTGAATACCATGGAATGTTCTGTCACGGAACATATCGTGAATCGCATCCCTGTGTTCCTTCTCTCGTTCCTGCAAAGACTCATAACCCTTCTCCATGAAATCCGAAACTCCGATTGCTTTCATTTCACTCATAACTCACACACCTCATTTGAATCCTTGTCACCCACCACAGGTTCTCTGAGTCTGCCGAAGACATCCGCAAGAGCTGCCCAGTGTTTGGGCAGACCGGTTCTTTGCGGGTCGTATTCCAACATACCGAGGAGTGGATTCTTCTTTCGCTGGGGTCGCTTGAACGCCCCTCTCAGCTGGATTGCGAGTTCAATTGATGCGTCAAAGCCAATTCGTTGATTAAAACGCATGAAATCCATAAAATTAAAAGTTTTTATGCCCTCTTTGTTGTATCTGTGGGCAGTAGCGCCAGATGAAAAAACCAGATCGGTTTTTGTTCTCTTGATTGCCTGTACCTCCTCTTCGAATTTTGGATTTATAAGTACTTCCGGATCTGACCCGTATCTTCTCGCAAGCTCAACGTCTATATCCAGTCTTTCATGTATAGCATCTTCCGTGAGCCGTTTCACCAGACGCTGCGTCCGATATACGATCACACTCGCCTTCATTCCCATGTCACGCAGAAATGCGGGACTCATGCCGACAACCTTCTTGCCGGCAAGGTCTTTTGTGATCCTTGAGAGTCGCTGTAGTGCATCCTTCTTTCTTCTGGAAATCACTTCCTCTGCTTCACCCTCCATGTCCAACCGCTCTGCAATCTCCATAAAGACCCTTGCACCGCCTTCTATCCCATACGGGCTGAGTAACTCCATGTCACGGGTCTTTGCGTATCTCTCAAACGACATGAGCTCGTAGTGATCAACACCAAATCGTCTCTTCATAAGCTCGGTCCAGACCATCTTCATATTGGTTATGGTCAGATCCGCCTTCGGAAGATCGTACAGATCCGCAACAGCCGTGTGATCAAAAAAGATCTTGTTTATCCCGATCCCAATCTCGCTCAAGACGGAAGCCATCTCTGTTACCTTTGACCCGATGCCATGCACCTGATATGTGAATATATTCACAGATCCAACGTTTCGCTCCACGTCATCCATGCCGCCCTGCGACTTATTACAGAGCATCTGATCTGTTATCGCATAGAGCGTGTCCTGCTGCCCGATCGGCTTTGATCTCCCTACAAAGTCTCCAGTCGTGTAGATAACGTCACAACCAACGTCGCTCCTTGCCGCCTCTACAACCGACCCGAAATCGTCCCCGATCAGATCGCTCGGGCAGGTGGTTATCACAACGATCAGATTCGGATGATACCTCTCGTATGTATCTTTGATCCCCTCTTCGAGCTTCTCTTCTCCGCCATAGACGATGTCCACATCGTTCATATTGGTACATGGCGTATCATAGAATACCTGAAAAGGTCTGAAAGGATCGATCTTCCTCTGATAAGCGCATCCGATCGGACCGTGGATCAATGGGACGGCATCTTCGATCATGTCAGTGATCACCAGAGCGCCAGAGATCTTTCCCGGGATTGCGGTCATACCGTGCAGGGGGAGCGCGTATGCGCCGATGAGGGGTCTCATGAAGCCTGCGGGGCTGTTGTTCCCTGGTTCTGTTGTTTGCTCGTGTTTATGTTCTTGTAGCATGTTCTATTTCACCTTATACTATTTCTCTCTCTTTTCATGCTCGTTTCTCTGCGCTCTACTGATGTCATGCTCTTAATTTCCATCCGGATGCTCCTCAGGATGATACGCGAATACTCCACGCTCATCCAGATTATAGTCCAGCCCCTGAAACTCTGTCAGATACTCCTGATGAATCGCACTGGGATCCAGGTCATCGAAGAGCTCCGGATGGATCCACTTTGCAAAGTACACCTTGGCTATAGGATGCTTGGGTCCAAGGTTCATGCTCATCTCTATTATGTAAACGCTGCCGTTCTTCACCGCATTAACATTAGCCAATTCGGGTCGGCTCATGATCTCATCTCGTATCGCAGTCGCCATCGAAGGATCATCGACACCATACCCTATCGCCTCCGGATTACTTGTTCCACTCACATATTTGATGATGATGTCAGGATTCCTCATCATCACCTCTTCACGATCCGCAACGAATTGACCGGCTTCTACATCGGCAAATATATTCGTTCCACCTGCTATAGCTATCCCCTGCTGAACATAGCTTTTACTGCCATAAGTGCTGTAAGGCTTATCCGTACGCTCCAGATAGACTCTTGGTTTCTCTTCCTCTGATAGTCCCTCTGTCCCTGTCTTGATGATATCGATATATTTATCAAGGAAATAATCGATGAGGTACTCTGCCTCATCAGTTCTACCGAGACAGTAACCAAGCTTCATCACTTCCCCATTCATAGCATCCGGTGTGGTGAAAGCAAGACCGACTACCGGGACACCGGAAAGCTTTTCAGCCCATCCCTCAATTTTTTTCGATGGCGA
>JAYEFS010000423.1:0-8246 GCA_034658695.1 Methanobacteriota archaeon
ATTAAAGCGAACATTCTCTTTCTTGATCCGGTTAAACAAATTATCAAACCACAATCACGGCTGAATCTGCTCGCGATACGAGAGGTGATTTAAGAATGCGTAACGAGAGGTTTCATCTTTATGCAAACACATGAAATCCCGTGTGGCTTTTTAAGTTCTTTGGTAGGGTAGTAGGATAGGGTTATGACAAAGAAGATTAGCCACAGAGGACGCGGAGGACACAGAGAGTTGCTGTTTTCTCTGTGGTTTTCCGAACCATTCCGGAGGATAATAAAAAGTCTCACTCCCGTAGTAGCAAATATCTTTAATGGCACATAGAACATCCCGATGATCGAGATCACAACACCATCGCGCCTCCACTTCACATTAATCGACCTCAACGCGGAGATCGGACGCGTGGACGGCGGAATCGGACTCACAATCGACGAACCATCGCTCCGGATCAGAGCAGAGAGGGCAGACGAAATTACAGTCACCACAGTCACAGGCGAGTCGGATTCAGCAGACCGTATGCGTGAGAGCGCGGCTCTACTTCTCCCGGATGGTTGCGGCATCAAAATCCACATCGAGCGCGACGTTCCTCCGCATGTCGGGCTCGGCGCGGGGACGCAGACCGCACTCGCCGCGGGCATGGCTGTGAACCGGTTGTACGATCTAAGACTGAGCGTGCGTGATATTGCAATCCGGGTCGGGCGTGGCGGGACATCAGGGATCGGCGTCGCATCGTTTACGAGCGGCGGCTTCATTCTCGACGGCGGGCACAGATTCAGTGAGAAGGGGGCGTTCAAGCCGTCAGCAGCATCAAAATCATCGCCACCGGCACCGATTCTCTTCCAGCATCCATTCCCTGACTGGGAGATCGTGCTCGCAATCCCTGATACGATGGGTGCGCATGATGCAAAGGAGGTGGATATCTTCGGAAAGGAGTGCCCGATCCCACTTTACGAGGTTCGGGAACTCTCGCATATCATACTGATGGAGACGCTCCCTGCTGTGGTTGAGGCGGATGTCGGGGCGTTCGGGGACTCCGTAAACCGGATGCAGAACGTCGGATTCAAGAGACGCGAGATTGCACTGCAGAGACCGGAGATTTTGGAACTCATCGAACTTATGCAGGATGCGACATGCGGCGGTGGGATGAGTTCGTTCGGACCTGTTGTCTATGGCATAACCGATGATTGCGGGGACGCCGCAGACGCCATGCGCGCGGCAACTGAGTTTCTGGACAGTACGATCGGTGGCAGATGTGCAATCGTTCATGCCAGAAACAGAGGCGCGGATATTGCGCATAATCCATGAAGATTTAAGTATCAGCACATCTAATCTGTAATACCACAATGAAGATGATCGTTTTTGATATGGACAGTACGCTCATAGATGCCGAGACCATTGATGAACTTGCAGCGGTGGCTGGCGTTGGCGAGGAAGTTGCAGAGATCACCGAGCGTGCCATGAACGGGGAACTCGATTACGGCGAGGCACTCCGCGAGCGTGTGGGTCTCTTGAAGGGTCTTAGCACCATGCGTGCCAAGCACGCTTGCGAGAGCCTCCCGCTGATGCCGGGTGCACGAGAACTGGTGGATTCCGTCAAGCAGATGGGATACAAAACTGCCATGATCACGTGCGGTTTCATGATCTCTGCACGACGTGTCGGCGAGATGCTCGGCATAGATTATGTAATTGCCAACGATCTTGCCACGAACAATGGAACGCTCACAGGAGAGGTTATTGGCAATTTGACAGAATGCGACTCAAAAGCCCGCATGCTCAAAGACCTCACTCACCGATGTGAAATCGATCCGCAGGAGTGCGTTGCGATCGGCGATGGCGCAAACGATATCTATCTCTTCGAGAACGCAGGATACTCGATTGCATTCAATGCGAAGCCGGTTCTGAGAGGGCATGCAGACGTGGCGGTCGACCGAAAAGATTTAAGAGCGATCATCCCAATCATTCAAGGTATGCGGAGGTAGATGGACTGCAGAGTGTATCGCAGACGAACAGATTGTCAGCAAACATGCTGGAAAAGGAGGACATCAAGTAAATGCTAAAGGAATTACAGGATAAGAGAGCGATACTTAAAAAAGAACTTGAAGAATATCGCGACAAGCGCAATGAATTGAATACCGATGCAAGTAAGTGGTCTACACAGCGCAATGAACTGAACCGAACGTCAAGAGCGTTGATGGATGAGGCACAGCACTACAAGCATGAACGGGATGAGCACAACAGGAATGTAAGTGAATGCAAGGTCGAGCGGGACACGTACAACAAGAAGATTAACGAAATCAATACGCGTATTGATACAATCAAGAAAAACTGTAATCTCACCGGACCGTCGGTATCAGAACTCAAAAAAGAGATCGACGGCCTTGAATTCAAACAACAAACGCAGGTACTATCTCCGGAGAAGGAGAGAGATCTTGTCACCACGATCGCTTCAATAGTTAGTGAATACAAATCAAAGATGCAAGAGATCGAGAAAAATTCAGAACTTAAATCGGCACTCGAGGCACTGGATACGCTGCGCGAAGAAGCGTCCAAACACCACGATAAAGTTACGGAGTATGCAGATCTGGCGCAGGAGTATCATGACAAGATGATCAAGGTCTTCAAGGAAGGAGAGGGCATCAGGAGCAAATCGGATCGCGTTCATAAGAAATTCGTAAAGATTCAGGATGAAGCGGATCGTCAACATCATCTCTTCATCAAGACTCAGAAGGAGATTCGTGAACTGGATAAGACGATTCACAGCATTATGCGGAAAGGTAGGGAGGATAAGCGGAAAGTGGAACGATTGAAGGTTAGACAGGAAGCCGAGGAGATATATAGTCTCTTTAGACATGGGGAGAAGATCAGTACCGAGGATTTGATGCTGCTTCAGCGGTCTGATCTGCTGTGATTCATGAAGACCCTCGTGTTGTGTCTGGATCGGGATGACGACATCGGACGGAAGGCTAACGTCAGCAGTCCGGTTATCGGTAGAGCTGCGAATATCGAGGCGGCAACGAAGCTTGCGATAGCAGACCCCGAAGATTCAGACACAAACACGATCTTCGGCGGAATCGAGGAGTATGACCGCCTGATTGCGGCAGGCGTGGACACTGAGATCGTAAGCATTGCCGGGGACCGCAATGTCGGAGTTATATCTGATAGCAAGATCGCCTCACAGATGGACGATCTCCTCGACAGGTACGGGTTTGAGGGCGTGGTTCTTGTCTCGGATGGTGCAGAGGATGAGTCGGTCTTGCCAATCATAGAATCGAGGATGAAGGTGAATTCGGTAAAGCGGATACGGATCAAACAGAGCGAGAGCATAGAGAGCACGTACTATCTGTTAAAAGAGTTCATCAGCGATCCGAAGATAAGAGGTGCGATATTTATCCCGATAGGTCTCGCCTGCATCACTTATGCAGCATTATCCCTGATAAACCGCCCGGAAATCGCTGTTGGAGCCATTCTCGGAGTTGTCGGGGCATATATGCTCTATTATGGTTTCGGGATCGGAGAGTCCATAGCCAGGCACAGTGAAAGCGCAACCGAGTCGCTGCACCGCGGGAGAATCAGTTTTGTCACATACCTCGCAGCGATCATAATCGGGATCATCGCAACGATTCAGGGGGCGAATGCCTGCTGGGACGGAATCTCTGGCGATATATTCCCGGGATATATCATATTATCGATGATCTTCGCACAGGCATCGGTCTGGTGGTATGTGGCTTCCGGACTGTTCATCGGTTTCGGGAAGATAATCGACCTGCGCCTTGAGCGAAAGACCATCGGGAGGGCATGGGCGTTTCCATTCTTTGTTGCTGCGGTCGGGATTCTCCTGTGGAGTGCAAGCGCATACATCATCGCAACCACCGAGTATCAGCAGAATTATGGCATCCAGTACCTCATATTATCGATAGGGGGCGCCGTTATAATCGCACTCACCGGGATATATGTTGCAACGAGAAGCTATGGAGATGTTGTATGAAATGTTAATATTAATGATCCTTGACGGATTCGGGCTGAGCGAATCCGACAGCGGCAACGCAATCACACACGCTGCTACGCCCAACCTCGACGCACTTCGCAAACGATACCCGACATGCACGCTCTCCGCGTCAGGAGCGGCAGTCGGGCTTCCGGACGGGCAGATGGGTAACTCAGAGGTCGGGCATCTGAACATCGGCGCCGGAAGGATCGTGTATCAGGATCTAAGTCGCATAAACCTGGCGATATCTGATAAGACGTTCTTCAAAAATCCGGTTCTCGCAAAGGCTATCGTTCATGCGAAGACTAATGATTCCTGCCTGCATCTGATGGGGCTTGTCTCAGACGGGGGCGTGCATAGCCATCTCACGCATCTTCTTGCCTTAATGGAACTTGCGTCAGAGAACAATGTCAGAACAGAGGTGCACGCATTCCTTGACGGAAGAGATGTTCCCCCAAGGAGCGCACTCAAATACGTGAACACAGTCGATGGATACGTGGGATTGCGGATCGGCACTGTTTCCGGAAGATACTACGCAATGGACCGTGATAACCGCTGGGAACGAGTGGAAAAGGCGTACCGCGCCCTTGTGTCAGGCGAAGGCGAATCCGCAGAGAGCGCGGCTGACGCCGTTTTAAATGCGTATGACCGCGGCGAGAACGACGAGTTCGTGCTGCCAACAGTCGTTAAGGGATCTGTTCCGATATCTGACAACGATTCGATCATCTTCTTCAACTTCAGACCGGATCGTGCCAGAGAGATTACACGTGCGTTCGTGGACACGGATTTTGACCATTTCAACCGCCAAAGACTGAATAACCTGTATTTTGCGTGCATGACCGAATACGACGCGACGATCAACGCGGATGTTGCGTATGCGCCAGAAGAGATCACACACACGCTCGGAGAAGTCATATCGAGCGCTGGAATGCGGCAGTTGCGAATCGCAGAGACCGAGAAGTATGCACATGTCACCTTCTTCTTCAACGGCGGCGTTGAGACGCCGAACCATGGCGAGGACCGCTGCCTGATACCATCTCCGAAGGTTGCAACGTACGATCTGCTGCCCGAGATGAGTGCTCATAAGATAACCGACGCCGTGATCGAGAAAATTGAGTCACACGACTACGATGTGATCATCCTGAACTATGCAAACTGCGACATGGTCGGGCACACAGGCATCTTCGACGCTGCTGTAGCGGCTGTGGAAACGGTTGACACCTGCGTTGCCAGAGTCATCGATTCTGTACAAAGGGTTGGCGGGTCCGCGATCATAACTGCAGACCACGGCAACGCGGAGGAGATGGTTGATGAGGACGGCACACCGCACACCGCACACACCACAAACCCTGTGCCGCTTGTGATAGTTGATAGTCGGGTGACAGGCGTTCGGGACGGAAAACTCGCTGACATCGCGCCAACGATGCTTGAGCTGCTCGGGCTTTCGAAGCCTGCGGAGATGACGGGCGAGTCGGTTATTGTGTAGTTGGGTGGTGGTCGGTATTTTGTTCTGCTAGCAGAACAAATATGACTGACAAAGAAGGTGCCATAAGAGTTCTGAAGGAGTGGTTTGAGAGTGAACCGCCATTCATTGTCGAAAGAGAGCTCGATTATCGGGACGTTTTTCAATTGAAAGAGTGTCTGGGAATTGTTGGCATCAGAAGAGCTGGAAAAACATATTTTATGTTCCAGATCTCGCAATCCATGGAGGACGTCCCGAAAGAGAACATCATCTATGTCAATCTGGAGGATCGAAGATTACAACCATTGACGAACAGAAGTCTGGATCAGATATACGAAGCATTCATCGAAAATTTTGATTACGATCGAACTGAGATGATTTATCTATTTCTTGACGAGATTCAGAACGTTCCTGAATGGGAACGGTTTGTAAGAAATTTTTATGATACTAATAATAACATAAAGTTTGTCGTTTCGGGGTCTTCCTCAAAAGTCTTGAGGACGGAATTGTCCACGTTGCTCACAGGAAGAATCGTAAATCTCGAAATCTATCCGTTTTCATTCAGGGAGTTTTTGAGAGCGAAGGGGCATGAGAAGGATATCGAGGACAAGTTATTACCATATTCACCGAAAGTACACGAAATAAAAAAATTGTTCAGGGAATATCTGGAATTTGGAGGATTTCCAGAGGTTGTTCTGGAGAATAAAGAGAATTTGAAGAGAATCATATCGGGAGAATATCTGGAGGGGATTATCAACAGAGATGTGATATCGAGATACCCTGTCAAAAACAAAATACTGCTCGAAAACCTTGTTAATTACCTGTTTTCATGTTTTTCCTCACCGTTCAGTTTTTCGAAGGCGTACAGGGTTTTTAAATCGCACGGGTTAAAAGTTGGTAAACAAACTCTGATAGAGTATTTTTCTCACCTAAATGAAGTTTTTCTATTTTTTTCTGTTCCGATATTCTCTTATAAGGTGAAAGACGTTCTGAAATATCCTGTGAAAGCGTACTGTATAGACAACGGGTTCATAAGAGCAGCCTTTCCGAAATTTTCTGAAAATACTGGACGATTGGCAGAAAATCTTGTGTTCATCGATCTTAAACGGAGATTGGGTTCTTCAACCATCTACTACTGGAAAGATGCAAGAGGGGAGGTGGATTTTGTCATAGCGGAAGGTCTCAACGTTAAACAGTTGATTCAGGTCTGCTGGAGTATCGATGCAGAGGAAACGAGATCAAGAGATGTTAAATCGCTGTTGAGGGCTATTGATGAGTTCAATCTTGAGGGGGGTCTTATTATAACGGGGGACTACGATTGTGAAGAGACTATAGATGGTAAAACGATTAGCTTTGTGCCACTGTGGAAGTGGCTGCTCTGAACAAGAGTTGGGGGTATCTGATCAGCCCAGGAGAGCCGCCGGCAAAGAATCCTTTGACTTGCGATTTGGCGCGCCGAAGCCAGCGGAGATCGCTGGGGAGTCGGTCATGGTCGTGTGATGTCGATCGATTGTTTCGTGCGTGTGAATTTGTATTCACACGCCTTTAGATCCCGCACCGATTCTGCAGGCCCTGCAGACAACTACGCCACGATTCTGCAGGCTCTTTTGCCGCTGGTCAGTTGAACAGGTATGGGTGAATCACAGCAAAGCTTGCCAGAGGGTTTAGCAACGATGATGATCCACTTAAGCATGTAGCTCATTGTCACCACAAACCACAATTCCGGAGATCGGTAGCGCACATGCAAGTCCCAGCTGATACTTCTTTATTTGTCTTGATCGTTTATGTGTGTGTTGTTATGTTCATAAAAGAACAAAAAAACTGTAATTGGCTGCACAATGTGCCAAAACGCCAATGGTGAAAAAATATAGATATATAATAAAGTGAACAAAACACATCGATACGACAGAATATCATATTCATGACACTTTTGCAACAGCCAACCGTTTTTGGGTGGTACCAGCGCCCTTGCAAGAAACCGGCGGCGCGCATGTGGTTTGCGGACGTATCGGTCTCACACAGTTCATCTTCTCGGTTGTCGGAGTCGATGCCATTCACACTGCAGAAGGCGAGTAAAAGCAAACCATGGCATTAGCCTGATAGAACCCCATATTTTAGAGGGTTGATTGCACATGTTTTTTGATCTGTGGAAGATGCTGTCCACGTTCGATATCTACATATATACTGAATTGACAATTTGCCACCACATACCATCTTCTGATGACAACACCGCAACATTTAAGTAGGTGCTCAATGGTAAAGATCGCTATATCCGCGACAAAGGTCACGTGATCTGCGTTGTGATATGCGATGTGTAAAACGCCGCAGGGATGTCTGCGACGTTTAATGAAAAGGATAAAAGCGCTGCAGGACCCGCAGCGCGTATATATACGCGCTGTCTACGCTTATATGCTTTTCTGTGTTGAGACGCAGCCATCTTTCATGCGACCGTGGATGCGGATGAGATGCCATGAGACCCCCAATTCAGGGGGTTTTCATGGCGCAACCAACGAACAACAGACAACAATAGGAGGATATAGACACATGAAAGCAAAGACAGTAGTAGCAGCGATTGCCGCCATTCTGCTGGTGGCGGTTATGGCGATGCCGGTTGTGGCAGAAGATACAGAGACTATGGCAGAAGTGACTGGAGCTGGATCACCGCCCGTAATTGAGGAGAAATTCTAACTCAACGACGATGGCGATCCAATGCAAACAAATGGGGTGAATAATAATGAATAAAAAAGCAATGGCGATACTTTTCATGGTGATGAGTATAGCTATCGTTGCACTGCAGGCACCAGC
>JAYEFS010000424.1:0-1829 GCA_034658695.1 Methanobacteriota archaeon
TTTTCAACCCTCTGCGGGGTTCTGCGCACGCTGCGGTAGAATCTAATGACATGGTGATTTTACTGGAAGTATGTGTTTAGCTGAGGTGAAAAAACCGCGGGATTTCACGAGATTAACACAAGAAAATGATAGTCTTTCTCAGGAAATCTGTGTAATCTCGTGGTTAGCTAAACACGTACCACTGGACAAATCGACAGTGCCGTGTGAGACATTCGTAGCCCCGCCGAACCGAAGTGATTATATGACACCTGTGCTCACTTATAGAATATCGTAAATATGAGGTTGATCATTTGATGCTAATCGGAGAAGCACTGATCGGCGAAGAGCCGGAACTTGCGCACGTTGATTTGATAATCGGAGAGAAAGAGGGTCCTGTCGGGCAGGCATTTGCGACCGGGATGACACAGTTATCGGCAGGGCACACCCCGCTCCTCTCAGTCATCCGCCCGAACCTGCTCACGAAGCCCGCAGCCCTGATCGTGCCCAAGGTCACTGTAAAGAATATGGAACAGGCGGCACGTATCTTTGGTCCCGCACAGTCTGCGGTTGCAAAAGCCATCGCTGACGCTCTCGGAGAGGGAATTCTCCCGAAAGAGGAGGTAGAGGACCTCGTGATCGTTGCAAGCGTCTTCATCCACCCGGACGCGAAGGACTACAACCGGATCTACCGGTACAACTACGGGGCAACGAAACTTGCGCTCAAGCGTGCGATGGACGGATTTCCGGATGTCGATACGGTTCTCGAGGAGAAAGACCGCAGCACGCACGCGATCATGGGATTCAAGGTCTCCCGGCTATGGGATCCACCGTATCTCCAGGTCGCTCTCGACAATCCGAACATAACTCAGATACTTGGTGTGGTAGAAGCACTGCCGGACAGCGATCACCTCATTCTTGAGGCTGGAACGCCGCTCATCAAGCGATACGGTGTGGACGTGATCGCAAAGCTCAGGGAAGCGAAGCCGAATGCGTTCATCGTTGCTGATCTTAAGACCCTGGACACCGGGAACCTCGAGGCTCGCATGGTCGCAGACGCAACAGCCGACGCTGTTGTGATCTCTGCGCTTGCTCCCACTTCAACGATTGAGAAGGCGATAACAGAGGCGCACAAGACCGGAATCTATGCCGTGATCGACACGCTGAATCTACCGGATCCGCTGCCGAAGCTTGTCGAGCTCGACAAACTCGGGGCGCTTCCTGATGTCGTCGAACTGCACCGCGCAATTGACATTGAGGAGACTGAGCATCAGTGGGGCAGCATCCCGGCAATCAAAGAACTGAGTGACAAGATCTTAATTGCGGTCGCAGGCGGCATCAGGACTGATACAATACACGATGCGATAACCGCCGGAGCGGATATCCTTGTGGTCGGGCGTGCGATCACGAATGCGAAGGATGTGCGGCAGGTGGCAGAGCGGTTTATAGAGGGGCTTTCCAAGGACGAGATCGATCAGTTCAGGGTGATGACAGACTTCTGATGCCTGATCGTTGCGACAATAGTAGAATTCGCCGTTGTGCCCTCCAACATCGTATGTCGGCAGGATGTTTCAGGACACGCGATCAAGCTGGAAGGTGAAGCGGGTGAAGCTTCGTTGAGACCGTTGGGGGGAACGGTCTACGACCCTTCCGGAATCCTCCATGCCTTCGTTATCCGCATGCCCGTCTCTACGAATTCAAGTACGGTTCTCAGATTGACACACTCCTTAGCGGTCACCGAAAAATAACTTATCGAAATTCAACTTTCTTCAAGTGGGTGAATGCGTTCTATCAAGCTTATTTATTATGAATGACTACTTCTACTGTAACTACTCACGTTTTAAAAGTCAGTA
>JAYEFS010000425.1:0-8193 GCA_034658695.1 Methanobacteriota archaeon
CGACACTCCTCCGACCGACTGAGGGCACTGCCAGAATCTGCGGGTATGACGTAGTAAAGGATCCACAGAAGGCGCGGAGTATGATCAGTTATGTGCCCCAGGAGATGGCGCTCGACATCAAGCTCACTGGGCGTGAGAATGTGCTTCTCTATGCAAAGCTCTACGGGATACCCGATAGATCCAGAAAGGTCGATGAGGTCCTGGAAGTGATGGAACTCTCTGATCGATCGGGTGATCTTGTGAGGACGTACTCAGGGGGTATGAGGCGGCGGCTTGAGCTTGCGCAGGCGCTTGTGCATGAGCCAGAGGTGCTCTTTCTGGATGAGCCCACGCTTGGTCTCGATGTTGCTGCGAGAAGGAGAATCTGGAGGCACATATCATCGCTCAGGGAGCATGGCATAGCGATCTTCATGACGACCCATTACATGGAGGAGGCAGACGAGTACTGCGACACCGTTGCAATCATCGATCACGGGAAGATCGTTGCCCTCGGCACGCCGGAGGATCTGAAGAGCAGTCTCAGACAGGACGTGATAACGATCAATGCGACCGGCGCCTTCAAGGGATCAGATCTTGATTCTGTGATATTTAGTGGAGGAGATGATGGAGAACTCAGATTTCTGGCGGATCATGGTGAATCGGCTCTTCCGGAGCTATCCCGGGAATTATTGCAGCAGGGCATGACGATTAATTCGATTGCGGTGCGCAAACCAACCCTTGATGACGTCTTCATGGACCGGGTTACAACAAGCGAGGACGATAGTGCTTTTGATTCTTATAAATTCAGAACGATGCTGAGGCGGCGGCGATGAGTTTGATGGGATCGATGTGGTACTACTTTGAGAGGGATCTTGTGAAGTGGACGCGATGGAAGGTTACGGTATTTGCGCATCTGGTGACCCCTGCTGCGTGGCTCATCTTTGTCGGGCTCACTCTCCCGGTAACATTCACTGACAACTACCTTGAGTACCTGACCCCGGGAATCATGGTGATGAGCGTGTTATTCGCATCCCTGCAGAGCGGGAGCCTCGTGATCTTCGATAAAGTACTGGGATTTCTGAACAAATTCTTTGCTATGCCCGCCCCAAGAGAGAGCTATCTATTCGGAAAGATCCTCTTCATAACATTTCGTGGCATGGTGCAGGCAACAGTGATCTTCTGTGTCGCGGTGCTCTTCGGAATCACCGTCTATGGCGTAACGAGCATCCTACTGACCTACCTCGTACTCTTCCTCTTCGGGACGCTATTCGCGTCGATTGCAACAACGATCGCACTTGCAGTGGATGACCATGACGGATACGCTGCGATAAATGCCATGATCAGTATGCCGCTCTTCTTCACAAGCACAGCACTGATGCCGTATGACAAGATGCCGGGATGGCTCAGGACTGTTGCGTCTGTAAATCCGGTCAGCCACGCGATCGACAGCGCGAGGGCGCTTTTGAGCG
The DNA here is from genome assembly GCA_034658695.1 of Methanobacteriota archaeon. Lineage (GTDB taxonomy): Archaea > Halobacteriota > Methanosarcinia > Methanosarcinales > Methanogasteraceae > Methanogaster_C. The sequence goes on from JAYEFS010000425.1 coordinate 1,449, forward strand.
GTGGTAGTGTCGCACTGGGTGAGATCGTGATGCTTGCATCAGGTGCTGCGATCGTACTCGCGATATGTACTTATGTGTTCAGAAGAGCAACGTTGTAAAATCGTAAAATCATATAATAGTACATTAATAAGGAGATAAACGAAATGCATCACCTGAACAGACAGATACTCCCATTCACCGCGATCGTCGGGCAGGAGAATATGAAGAAAGCACTGATCCTGAACGCGATCAACCCGAGGATCGGCGGCGTCCTTATACGGGGCGAGAAAGGAACCGCAAAGTCCACAGCGGTGCGGGCGCTTGCGGAGCTGCTTCCCGAGATTGAGATTGTGAACGGCTGCCCATTCAACTGTAATCCGGTGGATACGAGCGAGATGTGTGACCTCTGCTATGAGCGTTCGGAAAACGGCGAAAAACTCGAAAGTGTGACGAGAAGAGCCCGTGTAATCGATCTCCCGCTCGGGTGCACCGAGGATCGGGTCGTTGGCACGCTCGACATCGAGAAAGCGATAAAAGAGGGGATACGTGCGCTCGAGCCAGGAATACTGGCTGCTGCGAACCGCGGCATCCTCTACATCGACGAGGTGAACCTTCTGGACGACCATGTCGCCGACGTCCTGCTCGATTCCGCGGCGATGGGCGCAAACATCGTTGAGCGGGAGGGCGTCTCTGTGGGACACCCCGCGAGATTCATCCTCGTCGGAACGATGAACCCCGAAGAAGGGGAACTGAGACCGCAGCTTCTGGATCGGTTCGGGCTTCAGGCGAATGTTGAGAGCCTGTCCGACGCAGACGCACGCGTCAAGATTGTGAAGGTTGCAGAGAGCTTCGAGAGCGATCCGGGCGGGTGCAGGGAGGAGTTCAAGGATGCGCAGATGGAACTCGCCGAAAGTATCCTGACTGCAAAGTCGCTACTCCCTGATGTTACGATCCGCGACGATCTCCTCAAGACGACCGCTGAGATGTGTATCGAACTCGGTGTCAGGACGCACCGGGCAGAGATTGTGATCACGAGAACCGCAAAGACGATTGCGGCGTTCGATCGCCGCACAGAGGTCACGCTTAATGACATCAAAGAGGCGATGGAGCTTGCACTGCCGCACAGGATGCGGAGAAAGCCGTTTGAACCACCAGAGCTCGATACAGAGAAACTTGATGAGATGATGGATGAGAAGGAGCGTGAGAAGGAGAAGGACGAACAGGAAGAGCAGCAGAAAGAGGATGAAGAAGAGGAGGAGCCCCAGGAGAAAAGAGAGCAGCCCGAACACAAGCATGATCAGGAGCAGACAGAGGGGTCAGAGCCTCAAGACCCTCCTGATACCGAGGACGATTCTGATGGGGAGCAGGCACAAGCGCCCGAGTCGGTCTTTGCGATCGGAGACCCGATCGATGCGAACAGGGTGCGACCAGAGGAGAGGCGGGATAGGATACACCGCAGCAAGACCTCGGGGCGGCGGATTCCGACGCTTGCACGCTTCAACCGCGGGAGATATGCGAGCCACACAATCCCGCCCGGAAAGCCCACCGACATCGCAATCGACGCAACGATCCGTGCGGCTGCGCCACACCAGAGAAACCGGGGTGCGGGGATGCCTGGCGAGAATGCTGTGATCATTGAGAGCGGGGATGTGAGAGAGAAGATCAGGGTCGGAAAGGTCTCGACAGCAACCCTCTTTGTGGTGGACGCATCCGGCTCGATGGGTGCGTCGAACCGGATGGAGAGTGCCAAAGGAGCAGTTATGTCGCTTCTCATGGACTCTTACCAGAAGCGGGACCGAATCGGGATGGTTGCGTTCAAAGGCGATTCTGCGGATGTGCTGCTCCCGCTCTCCCAGAGCGTCGATCTCGCATTTGAGCGGTTGAGAGAGCTCCCGACTGGCGGGAAGACGCCGCTTGGTGCGGGTCTCAACACCGGACTCAATCTGTTGATGGGCGAGATGCGGAGAAACGACGAGACGATTCCGATCATGGTCTTAATCTCGGATGGCAGGGCAAACGTCTCAGTGGGAGAGGGAGCCACAATCAAGGAAGAACTCCTCTTGATTGCAGAAGAAGCAAGATCTGCTGGTATCCACGTGGTCATTCTTGATACCGAAACCGTTGGTAGCTCGTTTGTGAAGATGCAGCTTGGATACTGCAGGACGCTAGCAGATCACGCAGGCGGGCGGTATTTTCCGGTTGACCGCCTCTCAGCCGGAGAGGTTCACGATATTGTCACACATGAACAGGATGTTCTTGCGGAGATGTACTCAGACTCGATTGGAGGTTGAGTAAATGATAAAGATAACAACAGCAACATGGGGCAGCGACATTCCGCTTATAGTCGAAGCGTGTAACGATCTCGGAATTGAACTTAACGCGTGGTCAACGTATGAGCTTGAGGATGGCTCGAAGCGAGAGCGATGTAAACAATTGTTTGAGACCGCAGATGTTGTTCTTCTGCGTCCGACAACCGATGCATACTGGGATGAGATAATCGAAGAGCTGAACCGACTGGATGTGCCGATAATCTCTTTCGGGCACGATTCGTCATTCTGGGAGCTTTCAAACGTCCCGATGAAGGTTGTTGCGACGGTCAACGCCTACCACATCTACGGGGGGCAGGCGAACATAGCAAACATGCTACGATACATAGGAGTCGAGGTTCTGGGCGCTGAGTACGATTATAATCCGCCGGAAGAGACGATGTGGCAGGGGATCTACCATCCCGATGCAGAACGGACCTTTGAGACTATAGGTGACTATCTGGAGTGGTACAAGCCAGAGAAGAGACATGCGATTGGGATACTGTTCCATCGGACATACTGGTCAAACGGTGACCTTGAGATAGTAGATGCGATGATCCGCGAACTCGAGACAGAGTTTGATGTGATCCCGGCGTTCTGTTTCGGGATGGGTGATTCCGAAACCGGTGCCAAATCGAGCGGAGAGGTAACGGAGGACTTCTTCATGGATCCTGTGAAGATCGACGCCATCGTAAACCTCCAATCGATATTCCATGCAGGAAACAGTGAAGAATCGGTGAGCGCTCTTACGAAGCTTGACATTCCGGTATTTCATCCGCTGACGGTCTACCGCAAGACCGAAGAGGAGTGGATGGAGGACTTTCAGGGGATGAGTTCGAGCGAGGTTGCATGGAGTGTTGCGATGGCTGAGTTCGAGGGCGTAATCGATCCCTTGATCATCGGAACCTCGAGAACCGAAGAAGAGCACGGAACCGAGTTCGAGCGCCATGCCCCGGTCGATGAGCGAGTAAAGAAGATCGTACGAAGGATCAAGAAATGGATCGAGCTCAAAGACACGCCCAGATCCGAACGTAAGGTCGCATTCATCCTGCATAACAGTCCATGTGCATCGGTTGAGGCGACAGTGGGCGCGGGTGCACATCTCGACACGCTCGAGAGCGTCGCAAGAATCCTCCATGCGATGAAAGAGGCAGGATACGCGGTCGATGTGCCTGAGAACGGAAAAGAGCTGATCGAGAACATCATGGACCATAAAGCAATATCCGAGTTCAGATGGACGACGATCGATGAGATCGTGGACAAAGGTGGAGCGCTTGCGATGGTTACAAAGGAGGAGTATGAGAAATGGTTCGATACGCTCCAGCCGGCTGTCAGGAAGAGGATGTGCGATGCATGGGGCAATCCGCCCGGCGAGGCAATGGACGATGTTCCAGCCGCGATGGTCTATGATGGCAAGATCGTTGTAACTGGCGTACGATACGGAAACGCTGTTGTATGCGTTCAGCCAAAACGAGGATGTGCCGGCTCACGGTGTGACGGACAGGTCTGCAAGATCCTTCACGATCCCGAGATTCCGCCGCCGCACCAGTACATGGCTACCTATCGGTGGATCGAGAACGAGTTCGGCGCCAATGTAATCATCCATGTCGGGACACACGGAAACCTCGAGTTCCTGCCAGGAAAGTCGGTTGCACTCTCTGAGAGCTGCTATCCTGACATTGCGATCGGAGATATGCCGCATCTCTACATCTACAACTCAGACAATCCTCCCGAGGGAACAATTGCAAAAAGACGGAGCTACGCGACCCTTGTTGATCATATGCAGACCGTCATGACCGAGAGCGGTCTTTATGGCGATCTGAAGGAGCTCGAAGACCAGATCGCAGAGTACAACAAGACGAAGGTATCTGATAAAGCGAGGGCGCACGCTCTTGAGCATATCATCATCGATCTCCTGACGAATTCGAATCTAACAGAAGAGATAAAGCTCGAGGAACTGGTGGAGCTGGGTGTTCCATTCGATAGAATCGTGGACGCGGCGCATGAAGCGATAACGAAGCTCTACAACACCCAGATTCCGGATGGGATGCATATATTCGGAGAAAGTCCCGAAGGCGATCAGAAAATCGAGTTTGTAAACTCGATACTGAGGTACGACTCAGAGATGAGAAAACTCGTACTCGATCTTCTTGGAATGGATACTGAGCCAGCCGATCTGAAGAGCGAGGTGCTGACCGAGATCGACGCACTTGGAAAGGAGATTCTGAACGGCTTCTTGAGTGATAAAGACCCCGCCACCGTCTGCAAAGAGGTTCTCGGGGATCGGTTGAAGAGGCTCGATTGCGCCATGATCATCTCAGTGAGAGATAAGGCAGACGAGATCACCTGGAGAATCGATTCATCGGATGAGGTCGGTTCACTCCTTCATGGCTTCGATGCGGGATACATCGAGCCGGGTCCGTCCGGTCTCATAACCCGCGGCAAGCCAGAGGTGATGCCCACAGGCAGGAACTTCTACTCGCTTGACCCCTTCAAGGTGCCAACAAAGGCGGCATGGCGGATCGGGCAGAGGCTTGCGGATGGCGTAATCGAGAAGTACGTGGATGAAAACGGGAAGATTCCTGAGAATATTGCGATGTACTGGATGGCAAGCGATATCATGTGGGCGGATGGTGAGCAGCTTGCCCAGATCATGCATCTCATCGGCGTTGAGCCGGTATGGAAAGGCGGGAAGGTGAAAGAGTACAGGATCATTTCGCTTGAGGAACTCAACCGTCCGAGAATCGATGTGACGATCAGGGTGAGCGGGATCACACGAGACTGCTTCTACAACTGTATAGAATTGATCGATGATGCGATACGGGAGGTTTCAGAGCTCGATGAGCCCCTCGAGATGAATTATCTGAAGAAACACCTCGAAGCATCTCAAGCATCCGGAGCCGCCGCGGATGGCGACAACGGGAACGGAACAGGGGCAGGAGTGAGTGATGGTGATGGTGATGGCGAAAAAGGTTCTGCCCACATCTTTGCGAGCAAGCCTGGAACGTACGGCAACGGCGTCAACCTTGCCGTCTACGCATCCGCGTGGAAGGAGGACAAGGATTTATCCGATGTGTATATCTACTGGAACGGATACGCGTACGGAAAAGGTGTATTCGGAGAAGAATCCCACGATAAGTTCATATCCCAGCTCAAGACCGTCGATCTGACCTTCAACAAGACCGTTACCGATGAGTACGACCTCTTCGGATGCTGCTGCTACTTCGGAACGCACGGCGGACTCACAACCGCTGCAAGAGAGGTGTCAGGGCACGAGGTCTCGGCATACTATGGCGACACCCGCGACAGGGACCAAATCGAGGTGAGAACGCTTGCAGACGAAGTGAGAAGAGTTGTGCGGACGAAACTCCTCAACCCGAAGTGGATCGAGGGGATGAAGCGGCACGGCTACAAGGGCGCAGGCGACATCTCAAAGAGGGTCGGACGGGTCTATGGCTGGGAAGCAACGACGCAGGAGGTCGATGACTGGATCTTCGACGACATCACAAAGACGTTCATTCTGGACGATGAGATGCGGAAATTTTTTGAGGAGAACAACCCGTGGGCGCTCGAAGAGATCGGAAGAAGACTTCTTGAGGCTTATGAGCGCGGACTCTGGGACGCCGACCCTGATGTGATCGACGGGCTCAAGAACGCATACCTCGAGATGGAGGGCTGGATCGAGGAGCGGATGGGTGATGTGAAAGGAGACTTCCAGGGCGGATCGATCGATGTGATGACGATGGAGGATGTCGCCGGCTGGAAGGGGAAGGTCGAGAAGATCATGAAGGTCTGACCGAGATCGTAGGAATCAATCGAGGGGAAGTGAAGTGATAACATGGCTGCGGCAACACAAGAAAGTCACACAGTAACCGCGGACGAGATCAGAGAGCAGTACAAGAAGTTCGTCGGAAGAAAGATCCTCTTCATCTTCTTCTTCATAGCCCTGATCGTCGGAATAACAGGTGTGTCCACATCGCTCGGGTCTGCAGACCTCTCGGTCTGGGACGCTTATTCATCGATACTCAGAAAACCGTTCCCGAATACGTTCGAGTCAGAGTATCTCTTCACATGGGACGATGTTCCGGGAAGCGATAACGAGAAACTCCTCCTGTATCTCAGTGAGGAGTATGGCATCGGCTGGGCAGAGGGTGCGGAGATCAGCAAATCCGATGACGGCATGATTGTCACAATTGTTAATGGTGAAAACTCAGCCACAATAAGGCTCGATGAGGATGATGCAACAAAAGCGGAATTAAAGATTGCGGGCGTAAAAGGCGAGACGACTCTGGAAGTCAAGGAGAGGAACGAGGATATGAGGATACACGAGTCGACATGGCTCGCTGATGTCTGTGTCTGGAACCTCAGGCTCCCCAGAATCTTCCTCGGTATCATCGCAGGCATCGGTCTTGGACTTGCAGGTGCGGTGATGCAGGCGATACTCAGAAATCCGCTTGCAA
>JAYEFS010000426.1:0-1798 GCA_034658695.1 Methanobacteriota archaeon
AACTGTTTGAGATTATACCGTCGCTCGTGGCTGATTTGTGTTGCGAAGCGATGATGTAGATGTTTACGAAACAGCAAAGAAACAGTCCCTCGCTTGCATGCGTTTACAACCATAGCGGGAATTGCTGAACACTCCGCAAGCTTTTTCTACGACTGCTATAGATATACCCATTCCGAGGTCCAATGGCGCAGGAACCGTCGAGACGGTTCGAACACACCAACACAACTCATGTGTGAGTCTTGGAGGAATCAAAATGAGCAAAACAAGATATAAAAAGACAAATCCGCGGATTGCACTTCTTGCGGAGGATCTGAAGACCAGATCACGCGAGAACGACGCTCCGATCTGGAGAGATATTGCAGAGTACATGGAACGCCCGAAGAGAAGCCATGCGAGAGTGAATGTCGGCAACATCAACAGGTACGCGAGAGAGGGCGAAACCATCGTTGTTCCGGGCAAGGTACTCGGCGCAGGCGATATTCACCACACGGTGGTTGTGGGTGCCTTCGATTTCAGCGAGGGTGCGCAGGCAAAGATCATAGACGCTGGCGGGGAGTGCATCACAATTGAGGAACTGGTGACGAGGAATCCTGCCGGGTCAAACGTGCGGATAATCAGGTGAGGAGGCAGTACTATGACGACTATTACGATTGATGCAAACGGATTAATTCTCGGTAGGCTGGCAAGCATGGTTGCAACGAGGTTGCTCAACGGCGAGACCATTGCGATCATCAATGCCGAACGGACAGTGGTCTCTGGCAGCAAGGTCACAACAATCAGGGAATACAAAGAGATGGTGAATAAAGGGTCTACGGAGAGCGGTCCGTACTTCCCGAGGAGAGCGGATCACATCGTGAAGCGGACGATTCGTGGCATGCTCCCCCACAAACGAATGCGCGGACGTGATGCGCTGTCACGATTACGCGTATACATGGGCACCCCCGCGGAGCTTTCGGGATCGGATGCGGAGACGATTCCCGAAGCGAGCATAACGAGGCTGGGAACCAGCAGATACATCGAACTCGGCGAAATCGGCAAGAAGTTGGGAAGTTAGGCGACTGATGTACGTCAAAATCCCACAAGACCGAATAGGTGCGCTGATCGGTCCGAAAGGCAGCGTCAAGCAAATGATCGAGGAACGCTCTTCCGCAACAATGGACATCGACAGTAAATCGGGCACTGTTCAGATTCTCTCGCCCGATGACCCGGTGCAGGGCATGCAGGCTATGGAGGTCGTCCGGGCAATCGGACGTGGTTTCAGTCCGGAACGGGCGATGCGGCTGTTCGACGACGATCTCTTCATACTCGAACTGGTCGATGTGCCAGCGAACACCCAGAAGGAACTGATGCGCATCAGGGGCAGGATCATCGGCAAAAACGGAAAAACACGGGCAATGATTGAGAGCATGACCTACACTGCCCTCTCTGTGTACGGGAAGACTGTTGCGATCATCGGATACCCGGAACAGACGCACGCCGCAAAGACCGCAATCGGGATGCTGATCAATGGTGCGCCACACTCCACCGTGTACAGCTATATCGAGAAGAAGCGGCGTGAGCTCGCTGCACGAATCGAGTACTACTAAAGCAGTATCACATCATGTTAGCTGCGCCAGAACACGTTCTCTGGCGCGTCACTTTTTTTTCTGATTCTGAGGGACTATGTGGTTTTTTGCTCCGAAAATAGTCATGCCGCCAAGATAACCCATGGAATCGTGGGCGATCAACGCTTCAAATACAACTAAGTCTGCTTAAAAGTCCAGTTTTCGTCTCTAAATACACAATACCGCAAGAATAA
>JAYEFS010000427.1:0-1797 GCA_034658695.1 Methanobacteriota archaeon
TTCTGGCATCTTGTAAGAAAAGAGGCAACTCATCGCAAGCTTATGTTTGCACTCTGTCTTCTCTCGATAATCATCGCAGCCTCAGTACTTGTCGGTGAACTGACAGTTCTCAAAGCCCATGACATGCAGACCGATTTTATACTGGAGGATAAGGAACAGAGGCTTGAAGACGAGATGGAGGGGATGGAAGATGATTACCGAAAAATCGCATTAGAATTGGGGTTAAACGTGCTCATTTTACCGGAAGGTGTGAATCCGGATGATTTCTATGCCGAAGGATACACATCGAAATTTATGCCCGAGGAATACGTCGGCAGGATGGCTGAATCCAATCTGGTGACGATCAATCATCTGTTACCGATCCTTGAGCAGAAGATACGATGGACCGAGCAGGGAAACCGGACAATCATGCTCGTGGGAACCAGAGGTGAGACGCCGGTCTCGTGGAAGCCGCCTAATAAACAGAAACCCATGCCCACGACAGTCGGGGTTGCCCCGGGCAAGATCGTTATGGGGTATGAGCTCTGGGATAGTCTGAACGTGGAGGTTGGTGATACCGTGGAACTGCTTGGCGAGAATTTTGAAGTGGATAAGTGCCACTCAAGACGTGGAACGATAGATGATATCACCGCATGGATAGATCTGGGGCAGGCACAGCAACTGCTGGGTCTGGAAGGCAGCATCAGTGGAATCCGGTTGCTCCAGTGTCTCTGCGAAGGTTATGACCCACCCACCTTAAAACGCGACATTGAAGAGATCCTACCCGGCACGCAGGCAATTCTCCTTGAGAACAAGGCTTTGACCAGATGGGAGGCACGCAGCAACGCAAAAGCCGTAGCAAAATCTTCTTTAGCCATGGAACTGGAACATCGCTCGAAACTCAGGGGTGAAATAGAGTCTTTTGCCGCTTTATTAATCCCGCTCGTCTATATTATCAGTATGGCGCTGATTGGTGTCTTGACCCTGAACAACGTCCGTGAGCGGAGGCAGGAGATCGCCATACTGCGCACACTCGGGTACCGGTCGCGTCAGATTCTTAATCTATTTCTGGCAAAGGCGCTCCTTCTTGGACTTATCGGAGCGATTGTGGGGTATGCCATCGGTTTTTTTGTTGCAGCAGCTCTTGGCACTGGATTACAGGAGATAACATCTCTATTCGATATACGAATATTTACGATGACCATGGTGGCAGTGCCGGGCATGTCACTACTTGCAAGCTGGGTGCCAGCACTGATCGCTGCTCGCGAGGATCCGGCAGATATTCTTCGGGAGGGATAACAGATGCAAACGAAAAAATATGGCTCTTTGGTAATTCCCGTGGAATAGATCTCCAGGATAAATCAAGTAACTACAGAATATCCCTCGATTTGGTTTCGAGCCTACACTTTTCTCCATCCGAATCCCAAAAATCTCCTGATCAATTAACCGTTATGTGTGGTGGGTCTTTTAGATATCCTGCCGAAAAGCTTGCCATTGGCATTTGAGGATGAAACCGGTATGGGTGTTGAGATGGTTTTTGGTGGGTGTGAAGACCACCTTCCTCATATCAGGGCGCATTGCTCTGCACTGGCGACGGATCCATGATCCATGATCAAACAATCTATATAGACTTCGATGTAATATATAGATAAATCACCGATACGTAGTGTATTTGTGCAAATTTTATATAGTTTATCATCTCACGAGTGTGCCATGGTGATCGAATGCGCCCCTATGTTGCAAATCCCTTGAAAAGGTGATCGGTCACCAGAATAAACTAGTGGAGGAAGTATAACACATGGACAGACAACATACAAA
>JAYEFS010000428.1:0-1790 GCA_034658695.1 Methanobacteriota archaeon
AGTACCGTGTCGAATACGGTGGCGGGGAATGAATGGTTGATGCTCTGTGGGGCATAGCCGAGAAGCTTTGCGAGATCTCTCGATTTCACCCTCGCAAGATCCGCACCATCCGCCAGAAGGGTCCCTCTCGGCTTTAAAATCCTGTTTATACATCTGAGAAGCGATTTCACAGCTCTACGGAGTTGTTTTTCTCTGAAAAAAATAAAGAATAGTCCTGCGTCAAAGCAGGACATTCATTCTGGTAGGTGTGGATATATACAGTAATTCCCGTTCCATCTACACTTTCGACTCCCAACTGTTTGTAGCTATATCACCGCTTGCTGTTGATTTGTTTTGTGGTGGGACAAAGTGTGTTACGAAATGTTTACGAAATACGTGCAAAATGATGAAAGACCACCCTCTCTTGCATGCGTTTACAATCACAACGAAAATCGCTAACGGCGGGACTGTTTCTTTGTGTTTTCGCGAACATTTTAGGTTATGAAACACTTCTACCTCATCGTATTACACGACAAACCGCTATCGAGAGGCGGTGTAGCCATACGGCATTTTGGATGAGGGTGCTAAAAGAGAGCGGGAATTGCTGTCGGAGAAGAAGCGGCGACAGAGGCAAAAAATCTAACTATTTTTATGTATGTGTCTATGGGTGTGTAAGATTTGAGGTGTTGCAGAAAAAACCATCGTGTCAGTGGGTGGCGACTGATAGTGTTTTTGTTTTATGGATATCTGACATTTATCTTGTGGTTTCGTATACAATCCCGCTCGATAGTGTTTCATGTTGGTATAGGTTGTGGTAAAAAAGTTGGGATAACTCGATTTCCCAGTGTGGATGTGAAATCCGGAAATCCGGGATCGTTCACTCTCCCCGGTTCGGTGTCGGGAGGCTGTTTTGATGGTGTTACCCTTAGAACGCCCTCACAGTCCCATCACTGAGATGATTGACGTCTGAAATAGGAGGCTGTTCGTGAGTCAGTTCCAGTGGGTCTGTTGCAGCAGACAAAGGTGTTAATAAAGCAATTATGCATAAGATCGCAAATAGGTACATTATGTATCCGAATAGCTTGAATACATGGCTCTCGCTCTGAAACAACGACAATTTATCTGTTATTCTCATTTCGTTTTCATGTCCTTCCGATTTACACAATAGTTAACAGCGATACCGCACGCCTGCCACGCCCGGTCATATCGCTTCATGCGCTATATCACCACGATACTAAATTTTAACCGATCCCCATGCTCCTGCCGCCGCCTGCAGGATCATGAGCGCGTCGAGGGATGTGACGTGATTGTCGCCGCTGACGTCGGCTGCAGGGTTGTGTGCACCGCTGGCTGCGATCTGGAGCGCGATCGCGGCGTCTGCGGGGGTGATGTTGCCATCGCGGTTGAGGTCGCCTTTCTGCGACGTGCCCCACGAGTGCATCAGTGGATATCGGTCCACACTGCCAGCAGAGCCCTGGATGGAGTAGGGGTCGTCGCCGATGCCGTTGTGGTCGGTGTCGTTGCTGGTGTAATCACTCCAGTAGTTGCCAGCGGAGCCGGAGTCCCATTGATTGTAGATGCCCTCATCGTATGCATTGCCCTCTGTATTGTTGATGAAGTTGTTGTGGTGGAGTGTGTTGTTGCTGGAGAGTGCATACAGATAGATGCCGTAGTAGTTATCCTGCACTGTGTTACCCATGATGGTAGAATTGTTTAGGAATGGCAGAAACACAATATCTCCGTCCATAATGTCATTATTCCTGATTGTCACGTTGTCACTGCAAGCAACGGTCAGATGGGCGGTATCCAGA
>JAYEFS010000429.1:0-1786 GCA_034658695.1 Methanobacteriota archaeon
ATTTAACGCAAGGGCGCAAAGGTGCAGAGACGCGAAGAGTGTTGTCAATCGCGGTCTTCACGTCTTTTGTGTTGTTGTACATCCAACTGACCATTGACGGAAATCACTGGATTTCCAGACAGTGCCCCTGAGCAGTTACCGGCAACACAGTATAGGTTATGCCGAGGATGCATACGTCTGCACGTTCGGATGCCCCAAAGACGTAGAGTTCCGTAGTTTGCGACCAGTCCGCCGATAATTTCGCTCGAGCAAGCATTACGAGCACGCCGTTCACAATTTCGCAATCTTTGTTCCCAGTTCCTCACCGGACAGGAATCTCGCAACCATGCCACCCTTTGTTGCATCGAAGATGTACGAATCCATATCAATATTGAGCAGTTCAAGAACTTTTCCGAGCATCCCGCCGGTCACATCGGTCCCATCCGAGCCATGGATCTGGGATCGCACACTCCCGAAAGTTGCGGGAGTGATCAGCGGAATTGTCGCATCATCAACGATCACACCATCGACCGCTGTTCCGAATCCGATGCGTGCTGCCCCAAATTGCGCCGCAAGATATGTGACAAGCTGGTCGCCGGAGACAATCGATGCCCCCCGTCCCCGATCCATCACCACATCGCCATGCAGAACAGGCACGATGCCGCGCTCGAGCATCATCGCAATCGGGGCGGTCAAAATCTCCACGATGCGTGTATCGTCTGCCACGACGCAACTGAGCGGGTGCACAGGCGCGGCAGGGATGCCACTTTTGATCAGTGCACCGATTACAAGCTCGTTCAGCGATGCCACAGTCCGGTGGATCTCGGTTATCCCGAAATTAGAGAACCCGTCCGGAGAATCGTGCTCTTCTGCCTGCGGATGCCCGAACGAGCCTGCGCCGTGGACAAGGATCAACGAACTATCCGCATCGCCGGGTGTGGTGGCTGATGCAATCTCCCGGGCACATCTCTTGATCGCTTCCGGCTTCGGCGTGGGCACGTTGGTCTTTTCTGTGAGGACGCTGCCTCCGAGTTTGAGGATGGTTAAAGTCATGAGCGATCTATTGGATGGCAGATTATTTAATGTATGAGCGTCTGGATGTGGATCAACAATACTCTTCGCGTCTCTCTCGCCTTTCTCGTTGAATTGGAAAGAGAACACAAAGACGCGAGGACGCAGAATGGCGCAAAGAACAAAAATCCTCCTGTTGGTGATCATGTAGTATGAGCATCAGTCGCTGTGCGTTCACGGTCGGATAGACCATTACAAAAAATAGTAAATTCGTGAGCAGTCAATGAGTAGAGACAAAATCCTGAGCAATTCGGATGTCGCAGAGATTCTCTACCGGATGGCAGTGCTCTCGCAGTTCGTAGGTGAGAACGCGTTCGTAACAAGGGCGTACCAAAAGGCAGCAAGAAACATCGAGAACCTCGATTCTGACATCAGGCAGGTGGCAGTGAACGGCAGACTCAGAACGATACCGGGGGTGGGAAGCGCGATCGCCGGGACGATCACAGAGATCCTCAAGACCGGAACATGCGAACGCTACGAGGAGATGAAGAGTGTGGTTCCTGCCGACATATTCCGGATGCTCGGAGTATCCGGTATCGGTCCGAAGACTGTACGGCTTGTTCACGAAAATCTCGGAATAACAACGCTTGATGAGCTCGAAAAAGCAGCAATTGGGCATAGACTACAGCAGTTGCCGGGAATGGGGGCAAAGCAGGAGAAAAAAATCCTCAGGGCGATTCGTAGATCGAAGGGCATTGACAGACGAATCCCACTTGGTGTAGCCACCCCGATTGCG
>JAYEFS010000430.1:0-8000 GCA_034658695.1 Methanobacteriota archaeon
CTACACACTATATATAATGATATACACATGCATCGAGTGTACTCGCCTTTTTAGCGATCTAATATATTAGTGTCGATGTGTTGAGTTGATCCATCATGAAAAGTTAATGTGACAAAGTAGAATTAATTCCCCGCTCATTAAACATGCTGACAGCACTGGGTGCGATCAGCCCTTCCACGAACCTCCCCACTTTCCAGTGAGACCGCCCACCTGTCTGTTCATCTGCGCAATCTGCTCGCGGGTCTCCCTGAACATTCGGTCAGTCCCCCTGAACAATGCCCAGATATCCTGGCTCGATAGTTTCGTTTCTTCCTGACCCATACCCAAATCTTCCACACGATCGCTTAAAAAACTGACGGGGTCAGACCGAAAAGAACAGTCGCGAGTCCGGAGCATCGCAATCAGAGAATCACCACGTCTTTGGCTTGAAGCTCTCATCGTTTAATATTGCAACAGTATCCCCGCTCTGCCCAATCACGAATAATCCTTGGCGGTAGGCGAATTTGTCAGCCTCCCCTTCGGTTTTAATCCCTGCCACCGCGCCCACTATCTTTTTATCGCTATATGCCGGGAAGAAACGCTTGAACGCTTTCATCCGTTCGATGTGTTCTCGCACATCACGAACATCGAGCGTGCTTTTTACCTCTATTAAAACGGCGTACTCGTTATTCACCCCGAGTACGTCAATCTCCATGCTATCACCATTTTTGTGAGATTTTGCCCTTTGAAAAACATAATCTATTTTTATTCCTCTTTCCTGAAACATGGCAACAGCACCGGGTGCGATCAGCCCTTCAACGAACTCCCCCCACCTTCCCGAGAGGGCGCCCACCTCTCTTTCCGTCCGTGCAATCTGCTCGCTCGTCTCTTTGATCTTCAGGTCAGTTTCCCTGTTCATCTGCGCAATTTGCTCGCTGGTCTCCCGGTTCGTCCGTGCAATCTTCTCATCGGTCTCTTTGTTCATCTGCGCAATCTGCTCGCGGGTCTCCCTGAACATTCGGTCAGTCTCCCTGAACAATGCCCAGATATCCTGACTCGATAGTTTCGTTTCTTCCTGACCCATACCCAAATCTTCCACCCGATCGCTTAAAAAACTGATGGGGTCAACCGAGAAGAACAGTCGAGAGTCCGGAGCATCGCAATCAGAGAATCACCACGCCTTTGGCTTGAAGCTCTCATCGTTTAATATTGCAACAGTATCCCCGCTCTGCCCGATCACAAACAATCCTTGGCGGTCTGCAAATTTATCGACATTCTCATTGATCACAATTCCTGCCACCGCTCCCACTATCTTTCGATCGCTGTATTCGGGGAAGAAACGCTTGAACGCATCCATTCGTTCGATGTGTTCCCGGATATCGTCGACACCGAGCGTGCTCTTTGCCTCTATTAAGACAACATACTCGCTGTTCACCCCAAGTATGTCAATCTCCATGCTATCGCCATTCTTGCGGGCTTTTATCCTCTGGTAGATTCGATCTATCCTAATCGCCCTCTTATTGAACATGCTGACAGCACCGGGTGCGATTAGCCCCTCCACGAACCTCCCCCACTTTCCAGTGAGATCGCCCACCTGTCTGTTCACCTGCGCAATCTGCTCGCTGGTCTCCCTGTTCACCTGCGCAATCTGCTCGCTGGTCTCCCTGTTCACCTGCGCAATCCGCTCATCAGTCTCTTTGTTCACCTGCGCAATCTGCTCGCGGGTCTCCTTGAACATTCGGTCAGTCTCCCTAAACAATGCCCAGACTTCCCGACTTGATAGTTTTGTTTCTTCTTGTTCCATACCAAAATATTCCGCCCGATCGCTTAAAAAACTGATGGGGTCAACCAAGAAGAACAGTTGAGGGTCCGGAGCATCGCATCAGAGAATCACCATGTCTTCGGCTTGGCAGCAATTCTAATTATGGAATGACATTTTGTTTGGCGCACACTATCAGTACATTATGCAAATAATTAATGCGATATAACTTAGAAAAGTGACATGTTTTTTAAGAAACACTATCGCAATTTTATCTTTTTTTGCTGTTTCGGGTCGTTGATGCCCGAGAGAATTTTCAAAATGAGAATTGCTGTCGGCTTGGAGTCCTCGTCGTTCAGTATCTCAACAGTATCCCCGCTCTGCCCGATCACGAAGAACCCTTGGCGATCTGCAAATTTATCGACATTCTCATTGATCACAATTCCTGCCACCGCTCCCACTATCTTTCGATCGCTGTATTCGGGGAAGAAACGCTTGAACGCATCCATTCGTCCGATGTGTTCCCGGATATCGTTGACACCGAGCGTGCACCTCGCCACTATGAGAACCGCATACTCATCACCCATCTCGAGTATGCCGATCTCCATGCTATCTCCATTTTTGTGAGATTTTGCCCTTTGAAAAACGCTGGTTCTGCCGTTTTCTGTGGTCGCTATCGGTAGCCTTCACGTGTGTGGGGCCGCGGGCACCTCTCTGCGTCTCTGCGCCTTTGCGCTAAATCAGAGAAACGCCAAGACGCGAAGGCGCAAAGACGCAAAGGATGAATAAGTCTCTTCTGACATCTCTTGAAAACCACAGAATCCATCAGAATCAGGAAAAACGATATCTATTTTTATCCCCCTTTCGTGAAACATGGCAACAGCACCGGGTGAGGTCAGATCATCCAGAAACGGCCCCCACCATCCGACAACTGCTTCTACCTCTCTTGCCGTCCGTGCAAGCTGCTCCTCGAGCTCCTTGTTCATCTGCGCAATTCTACTGCCGGTCTCATCGGACATTCGTCGATCTCCCTGAACAATGCCCGGATTTCCCGACTCGATAGTCTCGCTTCTTCTTGATCCATACCAAAATCTTCTATCCGATCGCTTAACAAAGTGATGGGGTCAAATCCAATCCGGCGACCCTGCCGTGGAATCTTTCAGGAAATCGGCACCTGTGCGCCCCCTTCTGGCGATCTTGCGCAGACACCAATACTTATATGTCATAAGCGGCATAATGTGATGCGGTGGGCGTTAGTCAGCTACGATGTGCGAGGAGTATCCCACCGCAATAGAACACATCAGATGGGGGTAAACAAGACCATGGGATGGACAGAGACCGTAATAGAACTGATGATATACTACAATCAACACTTCACAACATAGGGGGTATAACAACATGAATATACTGAACAATATGTCAGTCAACAAGAAATTGATGGCTGGCTTTGGACTCGTGTTGCTTCTGACAGCCGGGCTCGGGATCATTGCGTACACGCAGGTAACGACTATGAACAACGCTGTCACGATGCTTGAACACGCCGAGAAGGTCAACGTCCTGGTCGGTGAGGCGCGGCAGCAGGAGAAGAACTTCCAGATCAGGGCGGATCAATCATCGATTGATACGAATGCAGAGAAGATCGCCGAGATGGAGCACAATCTCGCCGCGATACTACCGCTTGCAACAAGTGAGGAGAAAACAATCATCGCAGATGGCGAGACAGAGATTGCGGCTTATAATACAGCGTTCGCTGGACTCGTGAAAGAGACGCGGGCGATGCATGCGATCGAGGAGGAGTGTGCAGTTGATGCGCGGGTTATTGAAAACAGCATCAAGGGCGCAACCTATCTCGATGGTGCAACAATGCATGCACTGGTGCTTGATCTCATTGTGGTCGATCGTGAGGAGAAGAACTTCATCATGCGCGGCGATGAAAAGTCTGTCAACGATGTGGGGGCTGCTATAAGTACACTCAAGACAGCCATCGATTCCTCCGAACTCACTGCATCTGACAAGAGCGCGATCAGGGCGGAGGTTGGCGCGTATCAGGCGACCTTTGCAGAACTTGTGAAGACCAAGGGTCAGGTTCAGGTGTATACCACAACGAACGGTCCGCTTGTGACTGATGGGAGAGCTGTGAAAGCGCGTGCGGAAGAACTTGCAGAGAATGCAATTGCACGTGCGGATGCCGCAGCAGCGAGCGCGAAGACCGCGGTTGCTGCGTTCATTGCGATCGCAACCGTTCTCGGGATACTGATTGCGATTACGATCTCACGGTCGATCACAAACCCATTAAACGAGGTCATGATCGGCGCAAACAAGATCATGGACGGCGACTTTGGCTACGACATCAAGGTTGACTCGAAGGACGAGTTAGGCGAGCTTGCGCGGGTGTTTGGTGAGATGAAGGCTAATCTGCAGTCGATCGTGAATGAAGCGGGGAGAATCGCCAGAGAAGCTGCCGATGGCAATCTGACCGCGAAGCCAGAGATCGAACTGAAGGGCGAGTATGCCAACCTCGGCAATTCTGTAGACAAACTGGTCGGTGTGCTCTCCAGCATTGTCACGAGCACAAAAGCTGTTGGCGACAGGGTGCTCGGGACTGCACAGGGACTCTCCTCGGCAGCACAGGAGATGAACGCGGGAATGGAACAGCTCGCATCAGCATCCCAGCAGGTTGCAGAGGGCTCGCAGAGGCTTGCGGAACTTGCGCAGAACGCATCACGAGGTATTGCGGATGTGGCAGCACAGGTCGAGCAGACATCTGTAAACGCAGGCAAATCGAGAGAAGAGGGAGACGAAGCTGTCCGGATAGTACGCGAGGTTCAGGATGCGGCGCAGAAGACACTTGAGGGTCTGGCGTCGATTCAGGAAGGTGTCGCAAAGACATCCGATACTGTGGGCGAGATGAACACGGCGATTGAGCGGGTCGGAAGCATGGGCGAGGTCATAACCGATGTCGCTGATCAGACCAACATGCTCGGCTTGAACGCAGCAATTGAGGCGGCAAGAGCCGGTGAAGCTGGCAAGGGCTTTGCTGTTGTTGCTGATGCTGTCAAGAACCTTGCAGAGAAGGTCAAGGATGCGGCTGCCGAGTCAGCGGTTGCAGTCGAGCAAATAAAGGGCTCAGGAGATAACGCAATATCAGCAACCGGAACCGCTGTAGATGAGTCATCGAAAGGCGGAGAACTGATGCAGGTTGCAGTGGAAGGCGTCGACAGGGTGACCGAAGCAATGGGTGGGGTCAACACCATGATACAGGAGATCGATGCCGGTGCCAGGCGTGCGGCTGATATCGCTAAGGGGGTTGTTGCCGCAATCGACGAGGTCGCAAGCGTGTCCGAGGAGAGCGCATCAGCATCAGAAGAGAGTTCATCGGCTGTACAGGAGCAGACGTCGGCGATACAGGAGCTGACAGCAGAAGCGCAGGGCTTGAGTGATGTTGCGCAGATGATGATGAACGATTTGAACAATTTCAAGACGCGGGAGATGGAGGCGACGTAGGGGCGCCCCAGGGGTTCATACCATGGACGAAGCAGACGAAGCAATCCGGAAGTCCGAAGAAGCGATACTCGTGATCTTCACGCTCAATAGCGGACTTTACGGCGTCGATGTGAGCCAGGTGCGAGAGATCACAAACATGCGCGATACCACGCCGGTTCCGAATACCTCGCACTACGTGGACGGGGTCACCAATCTCAGGGGTCAGGTAACGACAGTAACCGATCTTCGGAGAAAGTTCGGGCTTCCAGAGAAGGATAAAGACGACCGTTCACGGATGATTGTGGTTGAACCGGACGGCGTTCCCATTGGCATGGTTGTGGATTCGGTGAGCGAGGTTCTGCGAATGCCAACAACGGAGATTGAGGCAATTCCCGAGATTCTGGCTGAGTCCGCTGCTGGCTCCGATATCGATTCCGAGTATATCAAGGGCGTTGGCAAGCTGGATGGTGGGGAATTACTGATTCTGCTGGACCTCGAGAAAGTGGTTGCAGCGGCGTAGGGCTGATGTTGTGCCCGCGGATTTCGGGGGTGTGGGCGGCGCCCCCGGGTCCGCGGGGTTTTTAGTTTATTGAACTGAAAAACGGCACTGTCTAAAAATCCAGTGATTTCCGTAATGGTCAGTTGGATGTGCAACAACGCGAAAGACGTGAAGAGTGCGATTGACAACACTCTTCGCGTCTCTCTCGCCTTTCTCGTTAAATTGGAAAACAATAACGAGAAAGACGCGATGGCGCAAAGGACAAAAGTCCCCGGGTGCATTTCACTGGGATTTTCGATTGTGCCTAAAAAACCGGTAGAACTGCCTCATTTCCTGAAAATTTCCTCTTCTCTCGTTATCCTGGTTCTATCCATCTCTTCAATCTCTTTAATCATGCGCCTAACCCCTTCTTTATCGAGTATATCTTTTAGCAAGCACAATCTGAGGATATCAACGATGTCCAGCCATTCCACACCTATCTTATCACAAAATTTTTTCGCGTTGCCATCATTTGTTGCGAAAACATAACCATACCTTTCACACATCAAAATAGATGCCAGTTCTCCCGAATGAACTTTTTTCAACTCTGTTCTCATCTTTTCGTAATATTTGAAAGTGTCCGGATCAAGATGTATGATTTCCACACCATGTTCGAGGATGGGGTCTATAAAATTGTAGCCGATCTCTTTCGCTGCCAATAGTTCGTTATACACCTCAAAAGTAATAAAAAGTTCTGAATCTGAAAATAATTCCCTCAATAGGTCAATTCTTCCGATTTTACCAAGCATACTCAATATATCTGCATCAAAGATTATTTCATTAATATATATTTTTTGAGTTTTTTATCCATCTCTTCAATCGATCTTGCCTCGATCTTTCTCAAAAAACCTTTTTTCGCCAGAACATCTTTAAATTCGACGGAAGTCATACCAGCAATCTCTGACGCCTTTCTCAGAGAGATTTCACCTTTTTTGTAGAGTTCTATCGATGCTTTCAAGTTTAACTCGCGATCAGTCTCAAATAAACTTATTATGACATCTTTAACAATCTCAGACTCGTCTGAATAATGTCCTGCGGTCACGAGTGCATTGACTTTTTTCACCATCAACTCGGGCAATGTTTCGAGCATGAAATCACCTTGTGGCGTATATTGGTGGTGGGTGGACATAAAATCTTGTCCGATTGGAGCTATGGCATTCTGCTGGTAGGTGCGATCAAGCATGTGCCTGATCTTCTGGCTGGGTCCAGGGGCGCTGATATCGATTCTGAGTATATCAAGGGCGCAGGCAAGCTGGATGGCGGGGGATTGCTGATTCTGCCGGACCTCGAGAAGGTGGTTGCAGCGGCGTAGACACGGAGGTTGGAGTTTTGAGCCCGCAGGTCCAGGTTTTGGGTCCGCGGGATTTTGATTTTTATGTATCCGCTTTAAATTAAGTGGCAACTGAGGCACTATCTAAAAAATCGGTTATTTATGACAAGTATCATAGATACATATTTCACAAATTTACGCAGATATTGCCCCGAATCTGTGAAATCAGTGTTAATCTGTGGCTGATATAACTTTTAGCCACAGATTAACATGGATGAACACAGATTGAGTTTTTTTTCTGTATACTTTCAGAAAGACTGAAGATGAGTTTACCATGCTTTTTGAAGTGGATATATTTTTATCTATACTTATCTACTTATATCTTAATCTCTCTAAAAGACCGTCAACATCACCCCAACTCACACATTGCAAATACAGTCCGCAATGTTCATGTAGATATGGCTTACTAAATTTGCATAATGGATAGAGAGTTCGTGATCAACTCCTGAAAACCAGAAACTACTGGTGGCAGACCGAAAACATATCGGACGCAGATAAGAGCGTAATCAGAAGAGAATACCTCGAAAAAATGGAAGAAATCGAGGATCTGGAGCGGATAACTTGCCTCTCCGGAATACGGCGGAGCGGTAAGACCACAATACTGTACCAGTACATCAACCATCTCTTAACAACCAGTGATCCGCAGAAGATCGTCTATGTGAGCATGGACGACCTTCTCGGAAGAGTGGACTGCATCCATGACCTCATAAACGTATACTTCGAACTCACGGGAATAGATCCGGTGGGGGGATGTGCACATCTTCTTAGATGAGATACACGTCCGGCAGCAATTCCCGTTGTACCTATAAACGCATGCAGTCAAAGGGTCGATTCTTTATACTTTCGTAAACATTTACGTACAATGTTGAGGCACAAAAAGGATAATTCCAAATAATGGTTAGTAAATTTGG
>JAYEFS010000431.1:0-7954 GCA_034658695.1 Methanobacteriota archaeon
GTTGCATTGCCCTCCACAGTAACAGTCGCACCAGGAATGGTCTCGATTGTTGCGGTGCTGTTGGAATCTATGTACGAGATGCTTGACGGCGAGATTATCACCGGAGTCATCCCTGCGCTGTTGTTGTCGATTCGCAGTTGATACGTCACCATCCAGTACTTCCCGACCGTGATCTCGTATGGTTCCGGTCGGTTTCCGACGTCCCACGATAGTATCGTGCGGTTCCCTGCGTATGCGACGTTCGGGTTCAGATGATACTCGGTCTCGTACACCTCTGTTGTGCGGTTGAAGTACGTGACATTCGCACTGTCTTCAATGTAGGTCACATTTGTATAGCTCCCATCGATGGTTGCGTTGTTTCCGATGTGTATGTTGATCTTTGGCTCTGGCGCAGTGTAGTTCCCAAGCTCGCCTGCGATGCCCACAAAGATGTTCTTGAGAACCGTTGCATTCGGAGCGAAGTAGTATTCTCCGCCGGTTATGTTTGCGATCTGCATCAGTATATCGCAATCGATTGTTGCGCCAAACCCAACCGTGAATATGGTGATGTTGTTTGCTGCCGCACGTTCTGCCTCAGCGATCATCGAGTGGTAGCCGACGTTGTCGATTCCGTCCGTCATCAGGACGATCGTTGCGTTTTCGTAGTCTGCCAGACCATTGTTCGCATTGAACAGACCCTCGTCGATTGCGGTCATGCCGTCTGCCGTGAGGCTGTCGATGGACGAATTGATCGGATTGAAGCTGACTGCAGAATTGGCGAGCGTCTCATCGATCTGCGCCCGCCATGCGAGCCAGTCTACGGTCGCTTGCGTGCGTGAGGCGTCCTGCTGCGAGTATGTGAGATCGAAGCATTCGTAGTCGCGGGCAGACGACGTTTCGACCTCGGTTGGAATGCCCCATGCCGAGCCGTGCCATTTCTGGATATTGATGTCATTATCGCCGTCAGATGTCATGAGAAACATCTCGTCTGAGTCCGGGTCAGGGATCAATTGCGCCCATCGAGTGTACCCAGTTCCACCGAGGTTCGAGGCTGAACTCTCTTCGCCCCACGAGCCATTCCATATACGATACTTGGGTGTGGGTGTGCTGTCACCCCATACCACAAGCCCCCTGCCGCTCGATTGCTCAAAGCAAACATCCATGATCCGTTTGTTGCACTCGTAGGTGTTCTCCTCGATCTTGAGATTTGGTGACCATGCCGAGCCGTTCCACACTGTTACGTGCAAGTCCTTATCCTCGTTCAGCGCACCCATGAGAATGTTATCTGAGTTCGGGTCGGCTGCGAGTTTGATCCAGTACACGCTATCTGTAAATGTATATATATCGCTGACAGCGCCCCATGCCGAGCCATTCCAGACACGAGATCTGACAGTTGAGGTGCCCCTATCAGACCACACAATAATGGCGTTGCCGTTCCTGTCATAGACCGCATCAAAGCACTGGTAGCCGTATGCTC
The DNA here is from genome assembly GCA_034658695.1 of Methanobacteriota archaeon. Classification (GTDB taxonomy): domain Archaea; phylum Halobacteriota; class Methanosarcinia; order Methanosarcinales; family Methanogasteraceae; genus Methanogaster_C. The sequence goes on from JAYEFS010000431.1 coordinate 1,457, forward strand.
TGGAATTATCCGTGATAGTGATCGGGTTGCCCCAGTTTGATCCGTCCCAGACCTGAGAACGGATAGCTCTTACATCATCAAGCGTCACAAGAATAATCTCATCCGAGTTCGGATCTGCTGCAAGCTTGACCCACCATATATCACCGGCACCCGGGCTTGTACTGTCAACGAATGCCCCACCAGTCCAGCCCGCGCAATCCCATATCCGATATTGTGGCACCCCATCATTCAGCCCTGTATCTACGTATGCGACCATGGCATCACCTGAAACTTGTTCATAGGCGATATCGAACCCGCGACACGTGTACGAATCCAGTGAACCTGTGAATTGCTGCGGCGCACTCCATGCAGAACCGTCCCAGACCTGCACATTGACGCCATACGACGAATCCACAGCCCCCATGATCGTCTCATCTCGTGTCGGGCACGACTGCATCCCAATCCACCTGATGGTTCCGCCAACGTTATTCGCATCCGTTTCATCAGACCAACGAACCCCATCCCACTGCCAGTATCTGGGAATACTCGCGCTGTTACTGTCATAATAGGCACACATAATCTCTCGTAATTCCGAACTGGAGACATTGATTGTGAATCGTGTATCGTCGCCTATAACGGTAGTTCCCTTGACAACGACACGGTAGTTTGTGCCTGACGATAGCGTAGCAGCCACAGCCTCCGGATTTGACGCGCTTGATGAGTCGAGAAGAGTTATTCCGTCGTACAGGTACAGGTCAAGATCGGACGCATCATCCCACGTCAGGTTGAAATAATATATCGCGGGTGTGTTTACACTGAAATAGCCTTCCCACTGGTTTTCCTCGCAGACATAGCTCGTCTGATCGGTTGCATCGTTCGTGCTCGAATAGCTGTATGTGGCAAGCCCGACTCGATCCTCTCTGGTTGGATCGAGACTCGATATGAACGCATGAGATGCGAGCTTTGCCGCACTCTTCTTGTCGATGTAGGTTGTGATGTTGAACCGCGCGGAACCATTGCCGGACCCTGTGACCCGCAGCGTCCAGTCCCCGTTCTCGACAGTGTCCGTGTCGGTAGCCGGATACGTGTACGAGAGCGGGTGAATCCAGATGTAGTCTGATGTGTCTCTTTGTATCGAGTATGTGATTGTGACAAGCGGGCGGTAGCCATTTAAGGTGTATGTGTGTCCATTTGGGTTTGTCTCGCCGGATGCGAACCGGTCGGCGCCTTTTCCATCATAACCGGATCCTGTGAGAACGATGTTGCATTCCTCGCCCCAGTCAGGAATGTGGTTGCCGCTCCAGTTTGCGCTCGTGATATTGAATTCAATCACATCGCCCTCGATCGATTCCGTTAATACCACCGAGTCAATGAGATACGAATCGTTGTCCGTGCTGCTGAAACTGCCGCCGGATACCCATGCTTGCGGTGTGGAGTTGCAACAGTAGTTCCATGTCGGATCATCGTTGTAACTGGTTGTTAGGTCATAGACATTGATGAAACGATTCTCACCGCCGGGGTCAGGGGTGAGAGTTGGATCCATGCCGCGCAGATACATCGTCACACTCTCGATTCTTGCGTTGTGCGTTGGCGCACCCGGAAGCTCCCAGCGCAAAATTGGAGATGCCTGCTCTCCTCCGCAGGTCAGATCGTCCGTTACATAGAATGAAGTCTCATCTGCAAAGATCGTGTCCGGACTTGTCGATGTGATGTATGTGTCAAACTCAGGAGACCGGACGTCGATTGGGATCGCCTCACGGTCGTCGAGGTAGTATCCGGTGGTGTCGTTTCCTGTTCCGTATACGTGTCCGCTCGGGCTTGTGAGTCTGAGATTCAGGTCGGTTGTGCTGTTCCCCCATTGCAGGAGCGCTTTCAGGTCGTTTATGGTCTCGTTGATCGGGAAAGTGTCCTCAAACACCGGGGCGGCATTGCCATTAAAGGAGACTGCGTATCCGGATCCACTCAGGTCGGTATCCGCAGTATAGTTTGCAATGACCACACCATCTTCAAGTATGTCTACGTTGCGAACGCGACTGGTCCACGAACTGAGTCCGGCGTATTCGTGGTAATCATAAAACGTGACTGTGTTAGACCCGTTATGTACGTAACGTGTGATGTCGTATTCATAATCATCAACCCACCCAGGGTCGGTGCCATGCGGCGGTGGGGGTATCAACGTGAAATTCACACCATTGACCTGAACCAGACATTCACCGGCACTACCACCCCCATAGTTGGAGCCGGCATCAAATGTGATATCAAAATCGTATCCATCGAACCTGAGTGTATAAGATATAAGATCAACCGAACCCTCAATACCACAATCGTATGGCGTGAACCCCTCGGTCCCGTACTCAATCTCGGTTATGTCGTAATCGCTGATCTCCTGGGCAATTGAGTTGTACACAGCACGCAGTTCGGAACTGGACGGCGCATTGTAGTACGTGCCGCCGGTCTCGGATGCAACGCGCTGCAGGAGCGGTTCGTCAATGTACTCGGAGCTGCCAAGACCGATTGTGTAGATCGTGATGCCGTTCGCATTTGCAGTTGCAATCGCTTGCGAGCAGTCCTGATCGCCTCCTGTATTGCACACGCCGTCAGTAAGCAGGATCGTAATCTTTCTTGCACCGGTCCGCCCGCCTATAAGCATGTTATTGGCATCTGCGAGTCCGTCCCCTATCGCGGTGTTGCCGGTTGCGGATATCCCATCAATTGCGCTCCGAACGAGTGCTTTACCATCCGATGAATTGAGCAATGTCAATCCGATATCGATTCTGCTGTTCGGTGTTCCGCTTGAAAACGACACCACCCCGACCTGTGCATTCGAGACAAGATTATCCATGAAGACCTTTGCAGCGGTCTTTGCATCGGTCATCGGCTGCTGCGGGTTTGAACCGAGATATGCCATACTTCCGGATCGGTCGAGAACAAGCGCAACATCAAGCGGTGTTCCTGCGTAGTAGTCAGGATCCATGCTGCCTGATCGGTCGAGAACAAGCATCGCGTGTGCGGAGAGCCGCGTTCCTGTGATGTTGCCCTGACCCGATACGATCGTTGTCACATTAATTATGCCGCCCTGTTCAATTGGATCCGGTTCGATTGTTGATATGACCGAGATGAACGAAGTGCTCATGACCTGAATTGCGATATCGCCCTCAATCAGAACTCCTGAGTCGTTGCACGCGTCTGCTGTGACGGTTGCATCGCCGGAAATTTCGGATTGCAGCGTGACTGTCGCCTGCCCATACTTATCAGTGGTTACGGTGGTCGAAGACAGGCTTCCGAGCGTGGTACTGAAGTCAACAGTCCTGTTCTGGAGCACATGATCCCATTTATCGACCACAGTGGCGGTTATCACTGATTCATTGACACCTCCGATACTCGATATGGAGATCCTTGTGGCGTCTGCCACAACAACGATTCGTGCGGGCTCTTCCACATAGAATTCAACGACGGTCTCATTCGTGAGACTGGTGTCGTCCCCTGCCTCATTGATATGGGTGCCGTTCACAGTGATGTTGCCCGGGAAGATCGACGGTTTCATGGTGATCTCTGCGGTGCCGTAACCGTCCAGCGGCATCGTGATTTCGCTTCCCGAGACATCGAAGCGAATCGACCCGATGGAGAGCAGCGGATTTGAGAATTCATCGACGACCTCGCCTGTAACCCTTGAGGTCTCGATGTTATTTGCAACAACACGCGCCGGATTGGGGGCGAGAGGCATCTTCACAGGGCAACCGGCAACTCCAATGATCGTTACATACTCGTTCACCACAATGTCTGCGGTTGTGATCTTTGCGGTGACCATGTTACTTCCTGCTCGTTTATCGAGGTATGCCGTCACAGTTGTTGTGCCATTCCCATCGGTTATGTTTGACGAGGGGGTCACGAACGCGTTATTGTATCCGATCGGGCTGTTCCATAGATTATCCGGTGGTGACATCATTGTGAAGTTGATAGTCGTATTCGGAAGGAGCCGATCCATGGAATCATAAACCTCTGCTGAGACTATGCAGGTTGTATTCACAACAGCGCTTCCGTTGACATGGAATTGGATGCGGTCCGGCGGTCCGGCAACGAATGTCACGTTTGCGGTGTTGCTTGCAGCCTGCGCCTCTGCTGTGATCTTCGCAGTCCCAATGTCCGATGAACTGATCGTAACAACAGTGATTCCAGCGGTGTCTGTGTAGTTGTGGCTTAAAGAGAGCGTTCCAATGGTTGTTATGAAGTTGACACGCGTGTTATTGAGAGGGTGCCCGGTTGCGTTTGCGAGATTCACAGTGATGTTTACGGTGCGGTTGTCCGCAAACGTCTCGTCAGTTTCAGTAGTTATGTCCAGCGTATCTGCAGAGGCGATCGCCATTAATGGCAGTAGCAGCAGCATGCAGAGAATCGCGCTTCCACATCTCATCTCATAAACCCCATTACCAATATGGGGCGACGTGGCATAAACCTTTCGAAATTACAGTCGATGATTGCAATTCCTTTCTTTCGAACTCTTCAATCGCCAGACTCCCAACACGTGCCTGAGCATGCGCAGAAAATATAATGAGCCCACACCCACAACAGAACGTCTGCATGAAAACAGCGATCATCCTCTGTGGCGGGAGAAGCGCCAGATTCGGGCGGGACAAGACACTGCTGAAGATTAACGGATCTCTGATGATCGAACGAGTGATCGACCGGGCGTCGCGGGTTGTGGATGAGATTGTGATCGCTGCACGAGACCCCGAGCAGAAAGAGTCGCTCGAAGAGGTTCTACGAGTTCGGAACGGGGTGGAGGTTACGATCGTCTGCGATTCGATTGTGGGGTATGGGCCTGTCGCAGGCATTCTTGCCGGGCTGCTCGCATCGAAATCAGAATATTCGGTATGCCTCGCATGCGATCTGCCGCACATCAATTCCGATGCCATCGATGCGCTCTTCGAATGCGCAACAGGTCACGATGCGGCAATTCCGCAACATCGCAACGGGATGCTTGAAACGCTGTATGCGGTCTATGGCAGACCGATGATAACCGCATGCCGCGATGCAATGAAAAATGAGGAGCACACCATCAGGTCAGCGATATACGCGATGGATGAGGTTCTCTTTGTGCCAACAGAGTCGCTGCGCAGGTTTGATTCTGATCTGCACATGTTTCTGAACGTGAATTATCCTGAGGATCTTGGGACGGTGGTATGAACGCTTTCCGCGGGGCTACTGACAATCGAAACGTATATGTGGCGTGAACGCAGGTAAACAACGTAATCATGAGCAAAGGTGAAACAGAAGCGAGAACTTATCTTTTCAGGGTGGTGGTCGAGCCGGATTGTGATCGGTGGCATGCTTGCTGCCCCACCCTCGAGGATAGTGGGGGCGCTACATGGGGATATACCAGGGAAGAGGCATTAAAAAATATAAAAGAAGTAGTTGAGGTAATAATAGAAGAATTGATCGAAGACGGAAAACCCTTGCCCAAAGCATCGGAGAAGGAAGTTCAGATTTTCTCTGAACCAAGAGTAATGGTAACCGCCTGATGCCGATTGATTATGGCAAGCTGCGAAACATAACTGCCAGAGAAATCATCTCCGCTCTTTCTCGTGATGGATTCCATATTCGGTCTCGAAAAGGTAGCCATCAAAGGTACCATCATCCTGATGGAAGAAAGGTCACGGTTTCCTTTCACGGTACAGATGATACTTTTCCTCCAAAAACATTGAAATCGATGGTAGAAAAACAGGCTAAATGGACTGACCGGGATTTAAAACGGCTAAAGATCTTAAAATGATATGAAATGAAATGCAAGACAGACGATTTAACACGATGGTTTGGTATTTCCCACCCCATAAGATAAAGGAAGAGCAGCCAGTTCTTCCGAAGTTAACGAAATATATAACACCCGAATTAAGTTGACAACCTCAAAAACTGCCCAGCGGGAGGAGTTCAATAACATGAAAGAGAATCACATCGCAGAGGAGACGCTGCTTGAGATGATAGAAGATCTCTACGACCAGTTCGAGAACGGGACGATCCCGGGCGTTGAGATATCCACGAGAACGAAGAAGAATATCGAGTACAACGAGGAGAGCGAGGTCTGGGTGTACGGCGATCAGACCAGCATGAGGAGCGCAAAGACGGTCAAAGGTGCGTACCACCTTCTGAAGATGGCGTATTCGATAGAACTGCTGATAAACGAGCATTTAAGGCAAAATCGTGGATCCACGCTTCGAGAACTCTATTACATATCAGAGAACTGGGATATCGCAAAATTCAAGCAGCAATCAGAGAGCGACAGGCTAATCGAGGATCTTGAGATCGTGACTGCCCTGCAACGTGAAGACTTCCATATCCGCCCCGAGGAGGACGGGGCAACGATGTTCGGACCGATCAGCATAACCGAAAAGACGAAACGCGGCGATCGCCCCATCCATTGTCAGGAGGACGTCGGCGAGAGCGGCTACCAGATCCCGTTCAGTGTGGACAATGTCAAATTCAAGGATCACGACGCAAAGCTCGTCGTCGCGATTGAGACCGGCG
>JAYEFS010000432.1:0-1761 GCA_034658695.1 Methanobacteriota archaeon
TTTACACTTTACGCTTTTTACGTGCCTAACGTAAGACTAAAAGTGTGATAAGTAAGATCGAGGGTGTAGGGTGGCCGACTGAGCGGGAATTGCTGCTTCTTCATAAGTGTCTTTAGACTTGTCGAATAGTAGTTCTCAATCGAATTATTAGTTGCTGGCGCGTTTTCCATGAAATGGAACTCTGTGAGGTGTTCCCAGTTCTTTTCAATCATCCTCAATCGTTTCTGTACAAATGCGTAACTACTCACCCCCACCACCGAAAAATTTATTATTAATGAGATTATATTTCCCCTCGCAATGGTTGTAAACAAAACATTTCGTTTGATGGATGGAGAACCTCATAGACCTACTCACGATGAGATTCGTGCTGCTTACCAGCAAGGGGAAGAGGCTATCATCCAACTAGTCGATTACCTCGCCTGGGAATTACAGACCATGCAGAATCAGCTACAAGCCCTGCAAGATCAGCTGAACAAGAACAGCAAAAACAGCAGCAAGCCCCCTTCCAGCGATGGACTCAAAAAGAACCCCCCGCACCAAAAGCCATGAGGTTGCCGGGCAACAAGAAAAACGGCGGGCAGGAGGGGCATGTTGGTCGCACACTGGAACCGGTTGAAGAGCCGGATCATATAGCAGTGCATGTTGCGGATCGATGCACCGTGTGCGGCGCAACTCTCGAAGATGTCGAAGCGGATGACTGCCAGAAGCGGCAGGTCTTTGACATTCCACCCGTGAAAATTGCTGATTCTGATGGATTCTGTGGTTTTCAAGAGATGTCAGAAGAGACTTATTCATCCTTTGCGCCTTCGCGTCTTGGCGTTTCTCTGATTTAACGCAAAGGCGCAGAGACGCAGAGAGGTGCCCGCGGCCCCACACACGTGAAGGCTACCGATAGCGACCACAGAAAACGGCAGAACCAGGAAAATTGAAGTAACGGAACATCAAGCAGAGATCAAGACGTGTCCTCATTGCAACGCACGCAACATGGCTCAATTTCCACCAGACGTCACTGCATCTGTGCAATACGGCAGCCGTATCAGGGCAATGGCAGTCGACCAGACTAACTATCAGTTTGTCCCGCTGGAACGCGTCGGAGACTTTTTCGAGGATATTTATGGTCACCGCCCAACGGAGGCATTTACCCTCGAGGCATAGGCAAGATGTGCAGAGAACGTTAAACCAGCTAATGAGGTGATTAAAGAGCGGTTAATAAACTCTCACGTAGTTAATAATGATTGCACGGGTTTGCGAGTGGAGGGTAAGCTGAACTGGCTCCATGTTGCCAGCACTCCGGGATTGACATATTATATTGTGCATCCGAAGCGCGGAAAGGAGGCGATGGATGCGATGGGAATTTTAGCAGAATTCGATGGAGTTGCTATGCATGATCACTGGATGCCATATTTCAATTACACTGACGTAATACATGCCCTTTGCAACGCCCACCACCTTAGAGACCTTACATTTGAACACGTTCAGTATGAGCAGGACTGGGCGGAAGAGCTGAGCCAATGCTTGCTTGATATCAAGAAAGAGGTGGATCAAGCCAGACTGTACAAAGATGAGCTCGATTCCGATACAATCAAGGAGTTTGAAGATCGATTTGATAAGATCATTGAGGGGGGACTGGAATTAAACTGGGGTGATGAAAACTCTCCATATTCGGGTGAGTTCCACATCCCAAAACCTTGCCATTTTTGTTCCTTTTTGTCACCCCGTCCTCAATGGACAATAGATAAGTGGCGCGCTGAATACGGCGCG
>JAYEFS010000433.1:0-7887 GCA_034658695.1 Methanobacteriota archaeon
GCTGGAGGAGCTGGAGACTGATGACCTCGATGTCCAGCAGCGGCTGGAGCGGGAGCTCAGGCGCGACTACCATATCATAACTGCGAACAAGCGGCTCGACCAGGTGGCGCGGGACCTCGTTTGGCACTACTCGACTGCATGGGAAACCGGCAAGGCGATGCTGGTCTGTATCGACAAGGTGACCTGCGTGCGGATGCATGATCTGATCGTGAAGTACTGGGACGAACGCATCACCAGGCTGGAGTCGGAGTTGGAGTTGGATCAGACCTGGATAACTGGTGAACAGAAGGAGGTCTTGAAGCGGCAGATCGACTGGATGCGGGAGACCCGCGTTGCGGTTGTGGTCAGCGAGGAGCAGGGCGAGGTGGACAAGTTCCGCAAGTGGGATCTGGACATCACCCCGCACCGCCGGCTCATCAAGGAAGGCATCGACCTGCCCGAGTCGATGCAGAGCAAGCCCCGGTTCCGGAACATGCAGCGGATGGATCTGGACGAGGCATTCAAGGAGGAAGAGCATCCTTTCCGCATCGCCATCGTCTGCGCCATGTGGCTGACTGGCTTTGACGTGCCGTGCCTGTCCACGCTCTACCTTGACAAGCCACTCAAGGCGCACACCCTGATGCAGGCGATCGCCCGCGCCAACCGTGTGAATGAGGGCAAGAACAACGGTCTGATCGTCGATTACTGTGGCATCCTCAAACACCTGCGTAAGGCTCTTGCGACATTCGCAGGTACCGGGGCAGGCGGTCGGGCGGTGAGACCGATCCGGCAAAGCCGGAGGGGGAACTGCTGGTAGACCTCGCCGAGACCATTGCGCTCGTGCGTGCGTTTCTCAACGAGCGGAGTGCGTCACTGGACGACATTATCCGCAAGACTGGATTCGAGCGCAACGCAGCCATCATGACGTGCAAGGATGCAGCCAACAAAAACGACGAAACCCGTAAGCGATTCGAGGTGATGTGCCGCGAGGTGTTCAAGAAGTTCACGGCGTGCATCAACATCCGGGGCGTAAACGCGCACCGGGCTGACCGCGACGCGATCAACATCGTTTACAAGAGCCTTCAGCAGGACCGGGAGCAAGCCGACATCACAGACATCATTCGCGAGCTGCACCAGATAGTGGATGGGGCGATTGAGACAACGGCTGACGGAGTGACCGAAAAACATGACCCTTATGACATCAGCAAGATAGACTTCGACAGGTTGAAGCGGGAGTTTGAACAGAGCCCAGGGAAGAATACCACGGTACAGAACTTAAGACATGTCGTCGAGCAACGATTGCAGCGGCTGTTGAAACAGAACCCACTACGAACCAACTTCCAGCATCACTACGAAGAGATTGTTGCAGAGTACAACAGCGAGAAAGATCAGGTGACAATCGAGCAGACTTTCGTTGACCTGCTCAAACTGGTTCAGGAGCTGGATGAGGAAGACAGCCGGGCAGTACGGGAAGGACTGGACGAGGAGTCGCTGGCAATTTTCGATCTCTTAAAAAAGCAGAATCTCAGCGCATCCGACATCAAGCGGATCAAGGCTGTTGCTGTTGGTCTGCTGCGAAAGTTAAAGGCGAAGAAACTCCGGGTCGATCACTGGCGCGACAAGGAGGCAACACGTGACGCTGTGCGGGTGACCATTAGAAATTTCCTCTGGAGCGACAAAACAGGCTTGCCTGTGGAGAGTTACACAGAGGCTGATGTAAAAACAATATCTAATGAAGTATTCGGGCACGTTTACCGGGCATATCCAACGGTTCCATCGCCGTGCTATGCAGAAGCTGCATGAAATGGGGTAACAGGAATATTTACAGAACCGCTCCACAACGATTTGATTACAGCAGATATACGGCTCAAATCCCTGTGGTCACTCCACAACTTCGCAGGCTCTCCGGAGTCTTCCGTGACAGTGAACCCGAGCCCTATAAGATTAACAATCTATTCAGCCGCTCGATATCGGTTTTTCAGGGTTCTTCCGGTCATTTGATACTATAATGAACCGCTGATAAACGCGGATTTGTTAACCGATACGTATTTAGCTGACCACAAGATCAGACAGATTTCCACAAGATTTCTGTGTTAATCTTGTGTAATTTCGTGGTTTTTTCGCCTCAGCTAAACACATACGTTAATCGGACATCTGCGTGGTGATACGAGCATGAGAACGATCGTAAAAGCAAAACCCGAGATCATCGGGATCGAATTCGCCGGGCACCAGCCATGCTGATGCCGCTCGACTCATGCAGACACGAGATCAGCCACAATTGCAACAGCAACCCGCCTTTAACTCCCGCGTAAGCTGCTCTACGCGCTCAGGCACATCCCTGCAATCCGCGATGATGTTCACGAACGCGGAGCCAACGATTGCGCCGTCTGCGCCAGCCTTGATCATGGCAGACGCCTGATCTCCTGTTGATATGCCAAAACCCACTGCAAGCGGCGTAGATGTCCGGGTTGTGCTGCGCACAGCCTCAATCAGGGAGATTGTCGAGTCCGCGACATCGACTCTCGCACCAGTAACACCTGTTCTCGCGACGAGGTAGATGAAACCGGAACCTTTCTCCGCGATTTTCTTCATGCGCTCAGGATATGTGGTCGGCGCAATCAGGAATATCAGGTTAACCCCGTGCTTCTTGCATTGCGCGGCAAGATCGTCTGACTCCTCCACCGGAAGGTCGGGGACGATTATGCCGGAAATCCCGCTATCAACGCAGTCGGTAACGAAACGTTCGAGCCCGCGCTTGAATATGAGGTTGTAGTACGTCATAACAACGAGCGGGACATCCGCAGCCACATCAGCATCCAGCGATCTGACGAGATCAAAGAAGATGTCCGGGTTCATGCCAGCGTCAAGCGCACGTTCGATTGACGCCTGAATCGTCGGACCATCAGCGATCGGGTCTGAGAACGGGAGCCCAAGTTCGATTATGTCGGCGCCGCCCGAAACCAGTGCATGTACAATCTCTGCGGTCGCCTCAGGTGTGGGGTCGCCAGCGCAGATGTACGCTATGAGTGCGCCTTCGTCGCGGGATTTCAGTTCAGTGAATTTGTCTTTAATTTTCATTGGGATTACCGTCTGTGTTGTGGTTCTGATAGTTTTAGCGGTAACCTGCATCATTGTGATCGGCCGTAATTATGAGTGCACCCTCATCACGGGTTTTTAGGTTACCCAGCATCTCTTTTTTCTCTGTGAAATCATAAGTCCTGCTCCGAAATCTCCATAAATCAGGGGCATGCCATGTTATCTCTGTTATCTCATATTCGCTCCCGAATATCACGACAGGGCGCTTAATCTCATAGAAAATATCACGATGCAGATTCAGATATCCCAGTACCCATGGAAACTGATTACGGACACCGTCCACAAAATAGACCGCATTTTCACTGGTTTTTTTCCAGTCTAATAAGACTTCCAGCAGATTAATATTTCCATTCAAATGTATTTCGTCAACGCGCAAACCAGAAGATGACACAGGTTCCACAAACTCTTCTGAATTATCAGCTATTGCGAATATCAAACAATTTCTGCCTTTCGCCAGCCTTAATTCATTCAAGAATTCCTTTAATTGCTGGGTGTACATCATGCCAGATGCTATAATTCGAATACTCCAGAATTACAAGATTATATGAAAGATCCCTTGCCTTCATGCAAACCCCACCTTCCGCGCCACAGAATCCACATCCTTGTCGCCCCTGCCTGATAGATTGATCACAACAACATCCCCGAGCTCACCGGTCTCCGCAGCCTTCTTCACATACGCGACCGCATGCGCCGACTCAAGCGCAGGAATGATCCCCTCGAACCTCGAGAGATCAAAGAACGCATCGAGCGTCTCACCATCGCTCACATTCCGCGGCTTGATCCTCCCGACATCAGCAAGATACGCAAGCTCGGGACCGACGCCAGCATAATCGAGTCCTGCCGCAATCGATGACGATTCAAGGATCTGCCCGTACTGGTTCTGCAATATCTTTGTCATCGCACCGTGAAGAGACCCGAGTTCGCCTGTTGAGAGTGAGGCAGAATGATACGCGGTCTTCTCGGTTACCATAAGATTGCTCCCGCCAGCCTCAACAGCGAAGAGATCGACACCCTCATCGTCCAGGAACGGGTAGAATATCCCGATTGCGTTGCTGCCCCCGCCTGCGCATGCAACAATTGAGTCAGGGAGTCGCCCCTCCACGCGCATGATCTGTTCTCTCGCCTCTCTTCCGACAACCATCTGAAAGTCCCTGACGATTGCGGGATATGGGTACGGACCCACGACTGAGCCGATGATATAGTACGTGTCCCCCACGTTTGTGACCCAGTCACGGAGCGCCTCATTGATCGCATCCTTGAGCGTCTTTGATCCCGATTCCACAGGGACGACCTCTGTTCCGAGAAGATGCATCCGGTAGACGTTCATCCGCTGGCGCTCCATGTCAACTGTGCCCATGTAGACCACAGTCTTGAATCCGAGGTTCGCGCCTGCCATCGCAACTGCTGTGCCGTGCTGTCCTGCGCCAGTCTCTGCGATGAGTCTGGTCTTACCCATGTACTTTGCAAGCAGAGCCTGCCCGATCGTGTTGTTCAGCTTGTGTGCGCCGCCGTGCACGAGGTCCTCTCTCTTGATGTAAATCTTGACGCCGTATTCACGGCTTAATCGCTTTGCGTGGTAGAGCGGCGTTGGTCTTCCCGCGAAATCCGCGAGGTAGCGGTTAAGCTCATCTACGAATTCCGGATCGTTCTTGTACTTCTCGTATCCCGCGGTCAGTTCTTCTATTGCGGGCATCAGGGTCTCGGGGATGAACTGTCCGCCGTAGATTCCGAATTTTGTGTTGGTTTTTTGGGTCATGTGTTGTGTGGTTCAGGTGTTTTCGTGATGAGGTTTGTTCGATGGTGATGTTTAAGATTGTTGGCTATCGCTTGAACTCGGTTGATGGCATTAACTCTGCTGATTTGGGTTTCATTGGCTTGCCTTCGGTGTCTCGGGAAAATTCAATCCCGGATGGACCGACCTTAAAATACTTGGACTCCGGAAGTAAAACCATTACGGTCAATAAACTTATGAAAAATACAATAAGTGCAACAAATTCGGTACCGGATAATTTATCATAATAGAATAAACAATATGCGCTGATAATTACAAGGCTAATTGCTGCTATAAGTCCGCGAGGTAATGTCAGTATCTTGGTCTCAGATATCTTCTTCAGTGTCCTGAGGTTGTGATGTGCCTTGCTGTGCGCTGGATCAGAAGATATCGCTTCTTTAAACTTTTCCTTTGCTTCTTTGTACTGCTCCAATTTTACAAGAACATACCCAAGACTGTTTAAATAATCTGCATTCGTTGATTCCGATTTAAGCGCCATCTCGTATTCTTTCTTCGCATCTTCATAACATTCTTCATCTGTTAATATGATTCCAAGATTGTGATGAGGCTCAGTAAGATTGGGTTCTATCTGTATTGCTCTTCTAAATTGTTCTTCTGCATCGATAGACATTTTTAATTTGTAAAATACCTCGCCGAGATTATTGTATGTATTAGCATCCCTTGGATCGTAGCGAATTGCTTTTTCAAAACGTTCTATGGCTTTTTCATACTTTTCAAGATTGTAGTAGGCAACCCCTATGTTATTCCAGGCATTACCGGGTGTAGCATAGTTTTCATCCTCAAGCGACTTTTCATAGCATTTTATGGCTTTTTCATGCTTTTCAAGATCATCATAGGCAATCCCCATGTTAAACCAGGCATCACCGGGTGTAGCATAGTTTTCATCCTCAAGCGACTTTTCATAGCATTCTATGGCTTTCTCATGCTTTTCAAGATTTCCGTAGGCAATCCCAATGTTATTCCAGGCATTACCGGGTGTAGCATAGTTTTCATCCTCAAGCGCCTTTTCATAGCATTCTATGGCTTTCTCATGCTTTCCAAGATTGTAGTAGGCAATCCCCATTTTATTCCAAGCATTACCGGGTGTAGCATAGTTTTCATCCTCAAGCGCCTTTTCATAGCATTCTATGGCTTTTTCATACTTTTCAAGACTCCCGTAGGCAATTCCCATATTATACCAAGCATCACCGGGTGTGTCAAAGTTTTCATCTTGAAGTGCTTTATTATAGCAGTCCATGGCATTTTCATAATTTTCAAGACTCCCGTAGGCAATTCCCATATTATACCAAGCATCACCGGGTGTGTCAAAGTTTTCATCTTGAAGTGCTTTATTATAGCAGTCTATGGCATTTTCATAATTTTCAAGACTCCCGTAGGCAATCCCCATGTTATTCCGGGCATTACCGGGTGTAGCATAGTTTTCATCCTCAAGCGCCTTTTCATAGCATTCAATCGCCTTTAAGTACTCCTTCTGCTCATAAAATTCCTTTCCACGTTCGAATGATTCTTCTCCATTCATGTTTCAGACCTTTTCACAACAAGTCACCTCGCAACACAGTGCCCTGCAATCAACTTCTTGATTGCCGGCATCAGCGTTTCCGGCATGAACTGCCCGCCGCATATTCCGAATTTAGTTCTTTGGGTCATTTTAAGAATCGATGACTTTTGTAATACCTTTTGAATCGATCATGCCTTTAACATTTTCGCAAAACACCACATAACTGCATAATCAAGTCTTGAATCGTGCCCCCGCACCAAACTCCTCCAACCATCGATTGACCTTCTCCCCTACTCTTTTGCTCTGATTTCTAAGCTCACCCTCCACGATCTTCATATCAATCTTCTCATAGATCCTCTTTGCATCCCCAATGGCATCTGTTCCATACTCATCCATGGAATGGCACGCCTTTAAGATGAACAGATCCTCAAGCGATGGAATCCAGACACTCATATTCTGTATCTTCTCCTCGATAAACCTTGCAAAGATTGGCTGTGTCAACAAAACTTCGCCTACCGTCCCATAAGAGAGGTCAACATAAAGATCCCGCTCAAAATCGATGAACCGCCATACTCTCGCCCCCATTCTTGGTTCATATCCCATCTTTGAGAGTGCATCCGCAAACCAGAAACACTCGCCTTGTGTCGGGAAAACAAAATCGAGGTCCTTTGTGGATCGTTTCAGCCCATGGTATACCAGTGCAGTACCACCGATCACAATAATCCTCGGGCGGTCATGCAGGTGTGTCTCCACAACCTCAAGCACTTCTCGTACCTCCTGCCAGCTCCTAAATCTCAATTTCATCACCAAAGTATCTCTTGAGTTCAGCGCCGTGGTACGGCAGCAGATGGTAATCCCGGTAGATCTTGTAAAAGTCGTCGAACGTGAATGCAATCCTGACATTCCATCTCTCCTCGATATCCTCCAGAAAACTTCTTTTTATGTGCCTTCTAAACTCGCTGTACGGAAAGATTGCGTCTTCGAGTACCGCCTCTGTGGTATTCGTGCTGCTATGTTCTGTTAGCACCACTTCAAACTCATCTTTGTGCTCCATGCAATCCGCAATCTCGATCAACGCGAGAACCTCATACAATACACCATCACCAGTCGCCATCTCAACCAATCTCTCGAAATCAACGCGTTCGTTCATCAAAAGCGTTGGAATATCCATTATCTCATCCTTGTCTCGCAATTGCAGTCTCTCGATTATCTCTCCTTCGATAGACTGCCCGCCGTGTATGGAGTTGGTGGTGGTTCTTTGGGTCACTATATCCTACAGGTTTGGTTGCGACTTATTATATTCTTATTTGCCCAACAGCTCTTTGAACAACTCTCACAAATACCCAACCGTGGTTGGATTACGGACACTACTCCCCTAAAAAACGATGCCTCGGGAGGCGATCAACTCCGTTCGTTAATGCAAGCATATCCACAAATCTCACAAATGAACTGATGAAGACAACTCTCAAAAAATAACTCTCACTTTTTTCTTTACATCCACCTATAATAATTAAAACAAAAC
>JAYEFS010000434.1:0-1738 GCA_034658695.1 Methanobacteriota archaeon
GTCGCGGATAGTAGCGAGGACACGAGATTCATAAAGATTATGTGAAATCCGATCCATGATGCTGCTGCTTACTTTGTTGTCGAAGAACTTAATAGAAGAGGGACAAAACTTTTGTGGATTCACTTAACACCTTCTCATTGTCCTCTTCGCTGCTGCGCCAACCAATGTGAGGACGTCTGCCTATGAGAACGGTATCGAAGACCGTGACAGGGAAGGTTTGCGAGGTGCTCTGCGGGGATATACCCCATTTTTTGGCGAGTTCCATTCTATGCATCTCTTTTATCTCCATTTCATCCAGCAGTATGCGCCCTTTCTCGGGATTCAGAATTCTGTTTATACATCGGATCAGCGTGGATTTTCCTGCACCATTCGGACCCACGATCCCGAGCATCTCCGATTGTGCAAGCTCGAGGCATACACTTGTGAGAACGAGCGCGCTTGTATAGCTAAATTCCACGTTCTTCATCTTTAGTTTCATTTTTTCACCAATAATCTTTCTTCTTTCTCATTATGAGATAAATGAAGATAGGGGCTCCCATGAAGGCTGTCATTATACCAACGGGGATTATGGTGGGTGCTATGACCATTCTGGCAACGAGATCCATACCAATTAGAAAAGCCGCTCCGAAAACGCCTGATGCCGGTATAACAAACCTGTTATCGCCGCCAATCACCATCCGAGTTATATGTGGGGCAACCAACCCAACGAACCCAATCGTTCCGGTGAAGCATATAATGCCTGCTGCTGCCAGTGATGCGACCATCATTATGGAGATTCTGGTACGCTCAACATTTACGCCGAGGCTTTTTGCGGTTTCATCCCCGGCACCCATCACATTGAGGTCCCATGCCTTCATCAGAAGCAGTGGGCTGCAGCATACAAGTATGATAGCAAGGGAAGCATCATTGCCCCATGAACCTCTTCCAAGGCTCCCGATTATCCAGATTGCTGCAAGCTTCAGCGCCTCTGGCTCGGCAAAGTAGTACATAAGCGATGTCGCCGCACTGAATAGATACCCCATCGCGATACCGGCAAGTATCATCGTCTCTGGCGTTGCTCTCTTGTATCGTGATAATCCGAGGATGACAAATGCCGGGACCAGGGAGAATATGAATGCATTACCAATCAATAGAAGGCGTCCAATACCGTAAAAGCCAACGCCATAGATGATAGCAAGGGTGGCACCAAATCCTGCACCATGTGCAATCCCGAGTGTATAAGGACTTGCAAGCGGATTTTTGAGTATCCCCTGCATGGTTGCTCCTGCAATAGCAAGACCAAAGCCGGCTAAGATGCCCAGTACGATGCGTGGCAATCTCAAATCCCATACAACCACATCAAAAAAATCGGTCGTATGAAAATAATCAGGGAAAAACCTGTTAAAGACCGCAGAGTATGCCTCAAAAAGAGTGACACTCGCAGATCCAAGTGATAACGATATGCCGGATATAAGGACTATCAAAAAAAGGCAGAAGGAGATGAAAAATATCTTCCTTCCGACAAACTTCCTGTATTGCTCCTGTATTTCCAGTCTTTGTGTCCTGGTCCCGGTTACTGTTTCACCATCTCCTCTGCTTTCTGTTGATGTCATACTGTCATAATCTCTTCAGCCATCAACTCGCAGGCGCCGGATATGCGAATACACCCTGCGTTCTCACATCGAAATCCAGACCCGGGCAGAACCTGTCCACGAAATCCTGATGTATCGCTTCCGGATCCACGTCCTCGCACAGCTCA
>JAYEFS010000435.1:0-7872 GCA_034658695.1 Methanobacteriota archaeon
GGAAAGTTGCACAGCAGTTGGGACAGCTTATGGTTAAAAAAATATGTGGCTTGGTTTCCACTATCTTTAATTATATTATTCTTAAGTTTACGAATATGCATTAGCTACATATGCACAGTTGCCTGACACTGTGACCCCACATGCATACCCCTCTGTATTATACTGGCATTTGAGTGTTGGCATGCTCGGGTTGCTGATATCTATTATTATAAGTCCCTTATCATAGTCGGCTAAGTAGACATAGTTGCCTGATACTGTGACATCCAATACATATCCCCCGGTATTATAATGACCTGTAAATGTTGGCATGGTCGGGTCGCTGATATTCACGATCACAAGTCCATTATTCCTATCAGCTACATACGCATAGTTGCCTGACACGGTGACGCCCAATGGAGACCCTACTGTGTCATAACTTCCTACAAATGTTGGCATAGCTGGGTTGCTGATATTTGCGATCATAAGTCCACTCCAATAGTCGGTTATATAGGCATAGTCGCCTGCTACTGCAACGCCCTCTGCATACCATGTACTAATATTGCCTACAAGCATCGGAGCAGAAGGACTGCTAATGTCTACAATCACAAGCCCGCCCTCAGAATCAGCTACATATGCATAGCTACATTCTACTCTAATATCTCGTACAATACCGCGTGTAATCAATCTGCCCGATTCCGATAGTGCGGCAGGATTGGTTATATCAAGCACAACGAAATCCTGCCCCTGCCCGATATATGCATAGCTTCCAGAAACTGCGCAGGCATATGTAGCACCCCCGAAACGCCCTTCAAACGTCACATCCACCTCATCCGCCGCGCACACCCCCGCGCTTGCCACGCACACTGCGGCGGCGATGAGCGCAATCATCAGCATCCTGCGGCGGGTCATGCCGCCACCTCCGCAGTCTGCATGTCCATACGATCCGCGCCGCCATCATCATCCACAACCCATGTCGCGCCCGCCGCCGTGCCTGCGAGCAGCACCGCGAGCGCCATGATCGCGAACATTCCAGAGCATGAGTCAGTCATAGTGCGGTCCCTCCTGACACCGCCTGCAGGATCATGAGCGCGTCGAGGGATGTGATCTGCCCGTCGCGGCTGACATCAGCATCTGCGTCCCAGCCGCCACTGGCTGCGATCCGGAGCGCGATCGCGGCGTCCGCGGAGGTGAGGAGATGGTCGCTGTTGAGGTCGCCTTTCAGTGGCCATGGCTTTACAAGTGGGTACCGGTCCTCACCGCTTCCGCCCTGAACCGGGTACGGGGTGTCGATGATGCCGTCTTTTCCAGACTGGTTCTGACCCGGTCCCTTGAAATCATCGGCGCCGTCATGATCGCCCCAGTAGTTCCCGGCAGAGAGGTAGCCGTCGTCCCATGAGTTGGAATCGCCATCATCATATCCATTATAATTGATGTTGTCAATGAAATTATTATGAAAGATCAAGTTATTCGACGAAGAATACAAACGCATTCCGTAACTGTTCTTTACGATGTTATTGCCGGCAACGACTGAATTCGTTGCTCCGGTCAGATAAATCCCGTACCGCCCACTATCCTCGACCAGATTGTTTTTGATGGTTGCTACTCCGCCCGTGCCTTGTATGTATACATAGATCCCATCGCTGGAACTGCCAGCATTGTTATCGATTTTGTTGTTCCTGATGGTAGCACTATTTCCTTCGGTAAGATCGATCCGTAATCCAGAACCGACATTATTGGTAATGGTGGTGTCTTCCACAATAGCACCCCCCGTGGCGCGATTTCCATCATATACGACGCCGCCAGCATTTCCATCGATTGTGCTATTCCGAATTGTGAAACTTTTTCCATGAACAAAGTAAATGCCTTTTGCACCATTGCCGGTGACTGTAACATTCTCGATTTCCAAATCCGAATACTCGGCACGAATCCCATGTGAACCGGAACCTTGGACTGCAAAGTTCGCGATGGTAGAGCCACTTCGGACACCTCTGAGATACATCCCGCGTCTTCCGCTTTTTGTGACCGGATTATTCTCTATGTTCATCACTCCACCCGAACCGGCTATGTTGACATATATCCCATCGCTGGAACCGCCAGCATTGTTATTGATTTTGTTGTTTTTGACAGTGGCACTCTTTCCTTCAACAAGACTGATGTGCACTCCAGAACCGACATTGTTGGTGACGGTGTTATTTTCCACGATAGCATCACCAGAAGCAGCATCGTAATATATCATTCCGCCACCATTTCCATCGATTGTGCTATTCCGAATCGTGAAACTTTTTCCATGAACAAAGTAGATGCCATGACCACCGTTGGTGGTGACTGTGACATTCTCGATGACTATATCTGAATAATCCGCACGAATCCCACATCTGCTGGCGTTTGTGATTGTAAATCCGTTTATTGTGACATCTGAAGAACTTATCTGCACGCAGTCACCGCTTCCACCACCATCGATCGTTACATTGCTTTCGCTCTGCCCTGATACCGTTATCGATGTGGAGATTATCACCTGTTCGTTGTATATCCCATCGTACACATAAATTGTATCGCCTGCGCCTGCTACGTCCACAGCGCCCTGTAGGGTGTCATAGTCTGCGCCGCCGCCATCATCTACATACCACGTCGTCGCAGCCGCGCCCACTCCCGCGCTTGCCATGCACACCGCGGCGGCGATGAGCGTAAGCATCAGCATCCTGATGCGGGTCATGCCGCCGCCTCCGCAATCTGCATCCCCCCACGATCCGCGCCGCCATCATCATCCACCACCCACGTCGTCACGCCCGCCGCCGCCCCCGCGCACGCAAGCAGCAGCACCGCGAGCACGCCCGCGCTGAGAATTGTTCGCAAAACGATACGTGTTTTGGTTGTGGGAGGACGCCTTGTCATAATAATTAACTCCGATGTACTACTCTGTCACGTCCTGTATCGCTACCCACCCATATAAAAAGGTAACCCATCTGCCACCCCATCCGCGCAACCGCTGCACAGATGCCACCAGCAGCCAGATGCCCTGCACCGCCCGAGATCGGCAGAATCACAATCAGCACACACAATCAAGCGACTCCATCCGGCACACACCCACACACCCGAAAAACCGTCCCAAATGCCAGATCGACACAAACGGACATACCCCCCGAACGGTCACGTCGGACAGCCCTGCAGACCCGAGGCTGGCTATCGCTATGCACACCTCATGAGGACGCGCACGCACCGTCATCTACCAACGCACGCAAGCACCAGCACCAGGCGAATCATGCCGCCACTTCCTCACCCATCCCTTCCTTCGCCCGTTCTATAGCAATCGGAACATCGAGATCCATCTCATAGAACATATCAGACAGTCGCATGCCTATGTCCAGTCCGTCCCTATATCCAGCAATTCCCTCGACATAAACGATCACATCGAGATCCTCGCCTTCATAAGGTCCGAAATATTTGATTCCTTTTATCCTCTCAGCTCCAAACTCCTTTGAAACTTCATCCCTGATTATCTTTACAATTTCTTCTTTATCCATCTAAAATTCCTCCACAAGGTTTTTACAGGTGTCAATGATCATGGTAGCGTCTGATATTGCGGATCCGCACATATCTTCCGCAACCTCTACATCCGGATAATAATCGCACTCTATGCGCTTCGTTCTCCATGCATTCATCTGTCTGGCGAGTGTTCCATCTCCAAACTCCCTCATGAGCAGATTTTTGAACCGATCCACCAGTGATCGATGCTCTTTGACATCAAGTTGCATCTGCACATACACAGCAGACCTTGCAGCATGGTACATCGAATAATACGATTTATGAATCACAATTCGGTTGCTTAAACCGGTTTTTAGAAGTTTCTCCGCGACAGAGAGGTTATCTTCCGCAAGCACCAATCTGGACTCTGCGATATCATTCATAAATCGCTTTATCGTGGTTAAATCCATTGCACCACGATCCCCTGATAGACGAGCAGCCCCCATTTATCCGGGGTCAGTTCCACCAACCTATTTTTTTGCATCATGAGAATCACATTCAGACGCTATTTAGGCTATCCATATGACCAACATTCACCTAAACATTTTCGTATCCGCCGTTCTCACGCCCCCCAACCAGCGTGATTCGCTTGTTCACACCCACATTCCCGGGCATTCGTTCCCGCATGCACATAAATCATATCCCCTGCGCCGCAGGTCGCATCCTGAATCGGCGTGCCCTCGCCCGAGACCACACATCCCACTCAGCGCCCGACCCCGCACCCGCACCCGCCGTCGCCGCCGCGGGAGCCGCAGCCACCAGCAGCAGGCGGGTCATGCCGCCGCCTCCGCAACCTGCATGCCCATACGATCCGCGCCGCCATCACCATCCACAACCCACGTCGTCGCGCCCGCCGCCGTGCCCGCGAGCAGCAGCACGAGCACGCCCGCGCTGAGAATTGTTCGCAAGAGAATACGTATTTCGGTTGTAGTGAGACGCCTTTTCATAACAATCAGCTCCGAGGTGTTACATCCGTACACACAACCCGCACCTATAAAAACCTTCCGCCCCCCCGAATATCGCTATGCAGAGCCACCGCCCGACCACCCGCGCATCAGACAACCCCGGCGGCAATCACTACGCCACCGCCACGCCCCGGACCCGGGAGACCCAGGCACCCGCCCACCACAAACCCGGCGGCACCGCCCGTGCCCGCCACAGATGTCGCCGGCAGCCCGGGGGCGCAGAGCCACACCCGGGTCAGCAGATGCGCCGCCCAAATTCCCCCACCATGACCACTGCCCGCAAACATGCTGCTAAAAACGGTCTTCTGGCAATGCCCCGCCAAAAGCCGCCAGCAGATTCTACGCAAGTGTTGCACGGATGCGAGATTAACATCCCCTCCGGCTAAAACTCAAAGCTTTGCGCGCATCCGGAAGAAGAAGAAGAAGAAGCCTGCGCCTGCTGAGAGCAGAATGTTCCCCATCAGAAAGTTATGCATTCGCAGAGATCGAATCGTGGAAGTTTTAGCTGCGCTCGGTTTTTTGGAATAGCGATGTTCATGTGCCTTCTGATCGATGCGTACACTGATACCCAAAGCAGGTCACTCAGACATTGCTTCATTCCCCATCAGTATCTCATCCTTTTCTTTATCAAAAATTAATCTGAACTTATTTATAACATCCCTACCAAGTATAGAGGGAAACCTAAGGATTCTTATTCTTTCTTGATCATCCATCGCATCAAGTGAATGTCTGATCACAAAGACCGGCATTTCCATTGTATACGCACCAAAAAGAAGAATTGCATCATCTATGACGTAAGTTTCAACAGATCCTCCGATCCCGCTCAGATCTTGCTCATATCTTCGTAATTTATCGTACTCTATTCCCAGACATATCACGTCTTTATCGAGTAATGTCGTCCTGCTCGCCCCGGTATCTACCATAAACTCGATTGTCTCATCGATATTTATCCCTTCAGAAATTAAATGTGCGTTCACGAATCCAGCACCGTTCCTGAAGAAGCCATCGATCATAATATCATTTCAACAGGCTCATCACTGACATAGCCCACATAAACACCCTTACCATCTCTTGTTTTTTCCTTGGCACTCTTTGACAGCCTTTCTAAGTCCGTATCCGCACCTATTATCCGTTGATTCCATACTGCAACGAATTCTTCTCTGTACTCTTTCAAAATTTGCTTAAAATTATCTATAAACCACCTTTGGTTCCTCTCAAACTCTCTTATGTGCGGAAGATGTTCTTCGCTTATCACCATTTGTTCACCTCCATCAACACATCGTTTTATTGTAGATGGGATTTATTTCATTTCGGCTTTGTATAATAAAACCCTTCCCTTCAGCGACAAGCCCATACCCAAGCCACAAATCAGCATGAGCTGCTTGTCCACATCCCCCTTCTCGGGCATTCGTCCCGTCCCGCACCTCAATCGTACCCCCCCTCGCCCGCAGCATCCACCACCGCCTGTATGCTCGCATAATCCGCGCCCCCATCATCACCCACAACCCAACATTGCGCCCGCCGCCGCACCCACACACGCAAGCACCAGCACGAGCATGCCCGCGCTGAGAATTGTTCGCAAGAGAATACGTATTTCGGTTGTGGGGAGACGCCTTTTCATAACAATCAGCTCCGATGTGTTACAGCTCATACACACAACCTGTCCCTATAAAAACCTTCCGCCCCCAGCGAATATCACTATGCAGAGCCGCCGCCCAACCACCCGGACACCTGTGAGCACCATGAACACCCCAAAATCAGATATTATCTAATCACACGGGGTTATCCAACTTTTCATCAAAATATTCACACGCAATGACCTCAAAAACTCCACCGTACCAGTCTCTGGATGCAGCAATCTCTTTTATTGAGCTTAAAGCATCTTCACGGGATAAAACACCAGCATCATACAGCAAACGTATAACAAATGCCGATGTTAACACCTTCACTTCTGCCACAGATTTCATGTACGGCAGTGCCCTGACATCATCGGTAATAACGTAATCGCACTTGCATGTCCCCGCCAGCGATAGGATTTCGGCTTCACCGATGTCGATGTTGTTCAGGTGCTCTGGTATCAGGGACACCGATTTTACCGTAATGACCCCACCTTCGATTAATCTCAAAAGATCTTTTGCGGATCTGCCATGCACGTCCTCAAATTTGGCAATACCGCTCAGTTCGTCATAGACCGCTTTTGATATGATGAACCGGACAAGTTTCGAAGCTTGATTGACAAGACCTTTTATCTCCAGTGAGATCAACGCGCTGGTATCTGCCAGTACGGTGATCACGCCTTTAACCTCTTTGCAACCTCATCTGCTTCCAATAACGACTCTAATATGGTTTCTTTGTAGGTTCTGATCCGTTCTGCCTCTTTGAATCCGAGCAAGGTCTTTAAAGATTCGTAACTGATTTCACCTCTGGCGTACCTGGATGCTATCTCTCGTTTAAGGCAGTTTAATTCAAGTTCTTCTCTGATAGCATCTGAAATCACGTTCTGCAGGTACTCGTTCTCGGTTTCGAAGTGTTCGCTTGCCACAGCTCCGATTTTCATGTACAGATCCTCAGGAAGTTCAAGTTCTATTGACTTAACCGGCATATTCGAGTCACATTCGCGTAATTGGGCAGATACATCATAAATATTTGGTACACATAATCTGTTTTGCGATCCCCGTGTCGAAACACTCATCCCTTCACCGATCCGGTCATACCGCCGCCTGTATGCTCGCGGAATCCGCGCCGCCATCAGCATCCACGACCCACGTCGCGCCCGCCGCCGTGCCCGCGCATGCAAGCACCAGCAGCACCGCGAGCACGCCCGCGCTGAGAATTGTTCGTAGACTAACATGAGTTTCGGTTGTGGGGAGACGCCTTTTCATAACAATCCGCTCCGATGTGTTACATCCTAAACACACAACCCAGCCCTATAAAAGCATTTCGCCCTCCCCAAATATCGCTATGCAGAGCCGCCGCCCGACCACCTGGCGCCGCGCCCGCAAACTCACACGCATCAGACAGTATCAGCGGCAATCACCCCCGCCACCGCCACACTCCAAGCCCACACCACAAACCCGCGCGCCCGCAAGCCATCTCGATCGCCTCATGCCTCCTCCTCCTCCTCACTCATCCCTGCCTCTGTCACTGTCTGTAACCGATGTAGAATCCGTATCCCGGTTACACCGGAACACGCCCAAAAAATACCTGAACGGAACCATATCACACATCCACTACAAAAAAGCCCGGGATGTTTTCTGCAAATGCACAAAGAACACCGGAAATGCCGCCGCCATGCTACCGGTGGAGTATCATGGGGCTGATGGAGGGCTGATTGGCGAAAATATGCCATTGGGGCGGTATGGCTGCTGCGTTCGCAAAAAATCTCGGGGACGGTTGCTGCAAATCA
>JAYEFS010000436.1:0-7862 GCA_034658695.1 Methanobacteriota archaeon
CGCGCCGTATTCAGCGCGCCACTTATCTATTGTCCATTGAGGACGGGGTGACAAAAAGGAACAAAAATGGCAAGGTTTTGGGATGTGGAACTCACCCGAATATGGAGAGTTTTCATCACCCCACCCACAACCCCCTCTCTGTTGCAGCCGTAGAGTTCCAAGCGAGAAGAAGCTGCCGTTAGCGACCACAAAAAAATCCTTTATCTATACAATCCGCGTACCCACATCCCCAATCAGATCGAACGTCATGTAATCCACGATCTTGAGCAGCTTATTTCTGGCATCAGAGTCATCAAACGACTCCAGAATCCGCTTCGAGCAATCGACATGGTGCCGCACCTCTTGTATTGAGATATCCAGCGCATCGCTGTTTGGGATTATGTGTGGAAGCGTTACTGCGGCGTTCTCGGACTTCTTTTCATGCTGAAGCTCCTTGCACTCGAGGATATCATCAACGATCTGGTATGCCATGCCGAGGTGCATTCCGAATTCGGCGCACTGATAAACAGACTCTCTGGACGCTCCACTGATCCTGCTTCCTATGCATGCCGATGCGGCAAATAGCGATGCCGTCTTCTTGCTGATGCATTTGAAATAATCACCCTCTGAAAACTCGGTCTCGTTGCTGGCGACATCAATCGCCTCGCCCTCGGACATGGACATGCCCGCACGTCCGAAGTCCTGAATAACTGCCTGATCATACTTTGAGATCAGTTCAATCGATTTCGAGATCAGAAAATCTCCGCAGAGGATCGCAGCAGCCAGCCCGAACTGCTTGTACACGCTCGGAACGCCCCTGCGCACGAGCCCGACATCCAGTATGTCATCATGGATCAGCGAGGCTGAGTGGATCAACTCGATTGCAAGTGCTGCATCGGTGCACTCGTCCGCGTCGCCGCCAAAGAGTTCGGATGTGAGGATAAGAATGATCGGGCGGATTCGTTTGCCTCCCGAGTCAAATACGTGGCGAACGACACGCTTCAGACCCGACTCCTCGCGATCATCCATCAGACTGGTGATTGCGTCATTAATCAATCCGTACTCGTGCCAGTCGGTGATCATCGGTATGCCTCTGTGCTATTAAATGGATTTAAGCGTTGTGTCGAGCGTCGCGTTCTCGGTCTCATACTTCGACGGGCACTCGGACAGAAGCCGATGTGCGTCTATGGTGTGGTCAGGTAGCATCGTTCCGGTAACGGTCACAGGCATCCCGTCCTGCAGATTCACAGGCTGGTGCTCCCCGTAACTGACATTTACATCGTTGTATCCATCAGTCATTGTAAATGTCACAATTGAGCCGTTATCGGTCAGGCAGAGTGTCCCGGTCTTCACCTCGCCATCCACGCATACCGTCTTCCCGATGTGCGCATCCGTGAGCTCACCGACCGCGAGTGTACCCTGAAGATCAACACCCCACAACCCGACCACCAGAACAACGACGATGGTTGCGGATGCAAAGAGTGTTTTTCGCATCTTATCCATGGGTGCCCTGACTCCCCCCTGTTTCCGGTATTTTTGATCTTTTTGGTAATCGTGATTTTGTGAAGAACAGGTATGCGGTGTAGAGCCCGAGCCCGAGCCACACGATTCCGAATGCGGACAGCAGATAATTCATAGTCTCTATGGGGGGGTGGTCATCTTAAATATTTGCCGCATCAGGTTTGTAGGACTTTTGTATGTGTAAAATGGCGTTCGCGAGTCCGGCATTGGATTGGGGTATGCCAGACACGGCACAACCGAAAATTCCAGTGAAATACACACGGGGACTTTTGTTCTTTGCGCCATCGCGTCTTTGCGTCTTTCTCGTTATTGTTTTCCAATTTAACGCAAGGGCGCAAGGGCGCAGAGACGCGAAGGGTGGTGTCAATCGCAGTCTTCACGTCTTTTGCGTCGTTGTACATCCAACTGACCATTACGAAAATCACTGGATTCCCAGACAGTGCCGCCAGACACAGACAGAAATTACCTGGTTCTGACGTTTTCTGTGGTCGCTAACGGTAGCTCCCTCGCGTATGCAAAAAAAACGCGGGCGCATCTCTCTCAACGTTGTGACCTTGCGTTAGATCAGATGAACGAGAAAGACGCGATGACGCAAGGATTGGAAACCACAGAACCCATCAGAATCAGGAAATTACAGGGCAAGGATCCTCTCAATAATCTTTCTGGTGCTGCAGAGTCTACCTGAGTTCAACTTCCCGATGCGAACTACCTCGGAATCAAAACCATGATCCGCAAGTTGTCTTCTCAGATCAGCATCATCAAAGTACTGATCAAAGCCGAGCGCTATTATATCCGGTCTGATCTCGTAGAGCGGCTCAAAAATATCATTTTTGCTCCCGAGAACCGCATGATCCACCACTCCTAACGCTTGCACCATTTGAAGGCGGTGTTCGTCAGGAAGAACCGGCTTTGGTTTGTGCTTGATCATGCTCGACCGTGCAACGATCACGTAGAGTTCATCGCCGAGCGCAGAAGCCCGCGAAAGATAGAAGAGATGCCCCGGGTGGATGATGTCAAATGTTCCTGTTGCGAGCACTCGTGTCATCGTCCCCACCCCTCTCCGTCCAAAAATTCCTGGATGCGGTCCAATATCACGCCCGCAACAATCGTTTTGGTGCCGCTGACGTGCCGGGGTTGACCCGGGTCATGCCTTGTTATGATCCAGACCTCGCCACAATCGCCGCCCATGTTGTCCGGAGTATTCGCAACAACCACCGCAAGACCGTACCGATTCATAGTCTCTCTCGCGCGTTCGATTAATAGATCACCGCCAGATGTCTCCAGTTTGAAGCCCACGATTGCGAGATCGGGGTGTGCAGCCCGCACCAACCCGAGCAGCTTCTCTGTCGGGCGCAGATTGAGCGTCAGTTGCGCACCCGACCGTATCTTATCGCCTGATGAATCGAGCGTGTAATCCGAGATCGCAGCAGCGCTGATCAAAACGTCGCACCCAGCCCCAGCCCCCGCCCTCGTATCAGTATTAGTATTAGTCCCCAGCCCGGATCCGGTCGCATCGAGTACTGCACCCGTCATCTCGCGTGCACTCTCCACGTAGATCTCCCGTATTCCGGAGAAGCCGGTCTGTCCGCGATGCAGGAGCGTGACATCTGCGCCACGCCTGAACGCCTCGAATGCGAGTTCGATTCCCATCCTGCCTGACGCCCTGCTCGTCAGTATGCGTACGGGATCAATCGGCTCTGCGGTCGCACCACCTGTGATGAGAACCTTTTTGCCAGCGAGTGCGGAGCCGCCGAGCGCCCGCTCAACCCATCTCACAATATTCCCGTTTTCCGCAATCTTCGCTTTTCCTTCCGCAATTACCGGCTCAATTACCATGACCCCGCAACTCCTCAGAAGATCGATGTTAGCACGAACGATTGGGTTGTACATGTCCGCATGCATGGCAGGCGCAATCGCCACCGGAACATCTGAGCCGATCGCAGTCACTGCACATATAGAGACCAGGCTGTCCGGGATGCCGTGCGCGATCTTCCCGATGGTTGCTGCCGTGCACGGCGCAATCAGCAGCAGATCGGCTGCGCTACCATCACTATTACTATTGCTATCATCACAATCAACATCACAATCACCAGCGACACCGCCACCTGCACAGTATTCGACCCACGGTGTCTTGCCTGTCCAGCCGGTGATCGCACGTCGCCCGGTCGCAGACTCGATCGCATCCGGGTGGATGATGCGCTGCGCCGGTTCGGTCATCACCGCCTGCACCACCGCGCCGCGGCGGATCAGCTCGTGCGCCAGTTCGATTGTTCGCACAGCCGCAATGCTTCCGGTGATGCCGAGCACAATCGTTCTGTCTGCAAGCGTCTCAGTCTTCATTGTGAATCTCCTGAATCAGTCATTGTCAATCAGTGAATACACCATTTTTCTGTGATTTATAGTCTCCGCGGCAGAAGACCCCGCTACTTGTAGCGGGGAGGAAGTCACGGAACTACACGCTCGATCTCCTCGTAAGCCCACAGATACAGATTCGAACTTACACGAAAGTCGCTCTTCGCGAGTCTGTTCAGCGCCCCCACCGCCCTCTCTTTTGTTAGCTTTCCGCTCCTCACTGCGGCGATGAGCAGTCCGATCAGACCGGTGAACTGAAATCCCCTGGACTCTGCAAATCGTCTGGCATTCGGTTCATCCAGTACCAGCCTATCCTCTCGTTTCGCTGCCAGCAAAAGGCTTGCCTCGCCCAACCCAAGCCCATATTTCCTTAACTCACCTGCATCGCCGTCATAATCTATCACTTCGATCCATTCGTTTATGGCTGCATTTAGGACGTCAGTCTCAGGAAAATTTCCAATGAGAACCTCTTCTTCAATGGCAGTGGTGATAAAGACTCTTTCAAAGAGACTTTTGACTATGTCCAATTCACCGATCTTTGAAAGAGCGATCAGCGTAGAGGAATCAACAAGAATGCGCATTGCTAAACCAGCCTTCAGCCTCTTTCGCATCCCGTTCAACTTCTTTTATGCTCTGTCTGAAAAAAGAGATCCCTCTTTCTGCAAGGTATCTTGCCATCTGTTGTATCGAAACCCCTGCAAATTCTGCTGCCCTGCACAGGGAGAACTCCTCCTCAACATACTTTTCGGATGCGATTTTCATGCGCAGGTTCTTCACACCTTCCCACATAACCATTTCCACAACATTTGATCTGGGCGTGTGAAGAATTTCCGAGAGTTCTGTTATCTGTTTTTTGCCCATGACCCTCTGTGCACTTTCCATAATGTTAGATCATGGTGGAATATAATCAATCTTACTGATGTGTCGGCTGCACTGATGAGAACGTCATGTTTCATACAGGTCAAATCTTGCGGTGTAACTGCATAAGGACCAATCGAAAATTCCAGTGAAATACGCCCAGACTTTTGTTCTTTGCACCATCGCGTCTTTCTCGTCTTTCTCGTTATTGTTTTCCAATTTAACGCAAAGGCGCAAAGGCGAGAGAGACGCGAAGAGTGTTGTCAATCGTGGTCTTCACGCCTTTTGTGTTATTGTACATCCAACTGACCATTACGGAAATCACTGGATTTCCAGACAGTGCCCTTTTTTAAGTATTAAGATTACTGACTTACCTACAACCCGGGATCTGCCGTTTGAGCGCCTCAATCTTCAGCTCATCCGGACTCCTCGGAAAATTGAAGACCTCCGAATGCGCTTCACATCACATCTTGTCCAGTTGCTTCATTATCTCGATCGCTTCTCTCTCGTACTTCGATGACAGTCGCTTGTATTCGGCATCAGAGATCGCACCGGCATCATTGTCCTTTTCCATCTTGTTAAGAACGGCGAGAATCGCTTTCTTCTTCCGTACCAGGTCCTCTTTTTTCAGGGTAAGCTCGGTAACAATCTCATCCATCTCATCCCACTCGCCTCCTCTCGCCCCCTCTTGATCCCCGCCTTCGCCATCGCATACTTCATCTTCGCCGTCCTTCTCGCAGGCAGTGCAGGATGCGCACGAGAATTTTGCGTCGCCGTCTTTCTCTCTTAGCTTGGCATTCCTGACATGAAGTATCGGATATGTTAGTGCAGAGATAAGTAGCAGTGCGATCAGTGCGTATACGATCCATTTATCCATGTTTGATGACTGCGACGACTGTGATTTCTGTGATAGCGCAATGTGCAGTTCCTTGAATGCAACGGGTCCCGACCACGCATAAAGAACGCCACCCGCGTCATCTGGATCTGTTTCATCGGGTTCCAACGCGCTTCCCAGTTCATCCGTGAGTTTGACACGAGAATCCGTATCGATCTTCAATCTAAGCTGACCGATCGGATATGTCACAACCGCCGGATAAAAGAACTTCTTCACGAACCCGCTGGCGTTGACCGGAACGGCGTATGTTATGGCGTACATCGTCGGCATCGCACCCGGTTCAATCGTTGCGTTCCAGCGCAGGATCTCTCCGTTATGTTCATACTCAATCGGCGTCACCGTGGCGTTGTCTCCGTACGCCATCCCCATTTTCCGGACCTGCATGATCTGTGCCTCCTCTGAAATGATGATGCGCAGATCATCCGTGTGGTTCGTATCCCCGTTGTTTCTGAATACGATGGTCTCTGTTACGACCGCGGCATCATCACTGGCATTGCACCTCAGTTCGATCAGATATGCGGGTATGGTTACATCCTGCCCAGTGTACTCCGCAAAGCCAGCGGCATGCGGAAGAAGAGCGAGTGGCAGAAGGGTGATCAGTAGAATAGCGACTAATATCTTCTTAATCATTGTGATCCCTCGTGTTTAATTAGTTTTTGTCACTTTGCATAGAATATCTGCTCCCGATCAGGACCAATCGAGATGATCTTCGCACCAACTCCGAGAATCTCCTCTATTCTGCGCACATAATCCTGTGCGGCTTTCGGAAGATCAGAAAACCCCTTCGCATCAGAGATGTCCTGGTCCCAGCCAGCCATCTCCTCGTACAAGGGAACACAACGCGCGAGGTCGGACGAAAGCTCAGGAGGGTACTCGATACACTGACTGCCCAGCTCGTAACCCGTGCATATCCGGATCGGGTCAATCCCGGTCAGAACGTCCAGTTTTGTGATCGTAATTTCCGAATACGCGTTGAGGTGCACGGCTTTTCGGGTGAGCGGGGCATCGAACCAGCCGCACCGCCTCGGTCGTCCGGTGGTCGTTCCGAACTCGCCGCCAGCATCTCTCAGACGATCTCCGACTTCGTCGTGCAGCTCGGTCGGGAGCGGACCCTCTCCGACCCTCGTGATGTACGCCTTGACGATACCTATCACACGGTCCACCCTCATCGGTCCCACACCAAGGTATGCGCATGCACTCCCTGCAATGGTGCTCGACGATGTCACGAATTTCTGGGTGCCGTGGATGATATCGAGATGCGCACCCTGCGCACCCTCGGCGAGCACGCTTCTGCCGGAGTCGAGCGCACGGTTCAGTTCGTAAGAGACATCGGTCAGGTATGGTCTGAGCAGAGCACCGTACTCGGTGTAACCTGGGATACTTGCACGCACAACGCCGGAATCACCTCCGAGCGCCTCAATCGCACGCTCCTTCTGGACTGCGAGCTCGTCCATCGCCGCAAGAAATGCGTCTTCGTAAGCAAGGTCCGCGAGCCGCACCTCATCACGGGATATCTTGTCGATGTACGCAAACCCGATGCCGCGGGCGGTCGTTCCGATCTTCCGCGTCCTCTCCTGCTCACGCAGCTTGTCCAGCTCGATGTGGTACGGCATGATGATACTGGTTTTTGCGTCGATTCCAAGTTTCTCCGAAGTTATCCGTATGCCCGCGTTCTTCAGCATCTCAATCTCCTGAAGGAGAACTCCAGGATCGAGAACCACGCCGGGACCGATCATGATGCGGGCGTCGGCGAGCACGCCTGACGGGATCAGGTGGAGTTTGTACGTATCGTCTCCGACAATTACGGTGTGTCCTGCGTTATTTCCGCCCTGAAACCTGACGACGAGGTCGTAATCCTTGCTCAATATGTCAACGATCTTCCCTTTGCCTTCATCTCCGAACTGGGCACCTGTTATGATTGTGAACATACTTCTGATTCCGTGTGTGATGTTATAATATAATCGATGGGATGCGGTCGGGACCGGGGACGGGACGTGGGTGACGGAGTGCGGGGTGCAGACTGGTGGTATACCCGGCACCGGCATAAACTGCGCTTTTTGCATGACCGATCCAACCATGAATACGCAGCAACCAAAGCCCATGATGCCGCTGCAACATGATCATCAATATGTGGTTCTCTTCTTTGCGTCTCCGCGCCTTTGAGCCTTTGCGTTCTCGATTTAACGCGAAGACGCAGAGATGCAAAGGGTGGCGTTAAGCTCTGGTCGCACATCCAACTGACACTTATGTAAAAAAA
>JAYEFS010000437.1:0-7856 GCA_034658695.1 Methanobacteriota archaeon
CACGGGCGCATCTCTCTCAACTTTGCGTCTCTGCGACTTTGCGACCTTGCGTTATATCAGAGGAACGCAAAGACGCGATGACGCAAGGGCGCAAAGATTGGAAACCACAGAATCCATCAGAATCAGTCTTTTTTCGATGATATTCGGTGCCGTTGAGAGGACAAAACCTGAAAACGAGGCAAACGTCCATAGCCAGTCGTGAACCTGGATGCTGTAGACCCCATGGCAATCATGGCACATTTCACAGGTATGATACGATAAGCGGTATCTGTATTTTCATTCTTATCGGGTATGATCCGAACAGAGTGCAGCGTTGCGGTATGCATTATGCAACTCCGGACGGACGTGTGATTCCGTTCTGCAGTTACAACTCGCTGCACCGGGAAGAAGTTGAGCGCAAGTTTTCGGTTCCGCTTAATGAATGGGAGCGGGTGCATGCTAGTCGCTGATTTGATATATATTATTGATGTATTTCTGATAAGCATAACTCCTATGGAGGTATGGGTAAGCGTTCCTGCAGGGATTGTCGCCGGTATCAGTCCCGTGACCGTGATTCTTGTCTCATCCATCGGGAACATACTGCCAGTATTCCTCTTTTACGGAATGATTGATGCGATCAGGGGATTTAAAAGAATTTCACGGTATTTAGAGAGAGCACATGAAAAGACCGGGAGATACACAGCAAAATACGGAAGCATCGGGATCATTCTGGTAACGCCGATACTTGGCGGATACTGTACTGGAATTGGTGTTGCTCTCATCGGTATATCACTTTATAGGGCGATACTTCCGCTCTTCATCGGGCTTTTGCTCAAGTGCACCATACTTGCATGGCTGACATACTCTGGCATTGATGTCTGGGAGTATCTCGTATGAATTGTCAGTATTATGAAAACAACATTATAGTCATCCAGATCGAAACATATTTAAACCATTGCAGCAGATAAGGTATCATGAAGAGTGCTGTCGAATCCTTGCGTGATCTCGGACTCACCGAGTATGAGGCAAAGGTGTACAGCGCACTTGTGAAGATCAGAAGCGGAACAGCATCGGACATCCATCTGGTCTCAGGAATTCCACGTTCTGCGGTCTACGGTGCGCTCCACAGGCTTGAAGAGCGGGGGACAATCGAGGTTCAGTCTTCCAAACCGATGAGATACAGGGCAGTTCCTCCGGAGATTGCCCTTGGAAAACTGAAAGATAATTTTATAGCTGAAAGCGAAGACGCACTTGTTGCACTTGAAGGAATCTATCAAACACAGAAGATAGGGGTGCGAGAAGAGGCGATATGGACAATAAGTGGGGTGAAAAACGTAAGCGACAAAATCATCGAGATGATCCTGGGCGCACAGAATGATATCATCTTTGCAGCGTCTTATCCCGCTTTTCATGAGATCGCAAAGACATACCCGGTTTTCAATAATATAAAAAGTGATATAATCAATAGAATCGAAGAAGGTATCACTGTGCGGGTAACCGGATCGCAAAACGCTGGACTTGAAAAGATTGCAAAAGAGATTCGGGGCGCACAGGTCAGGGCATTTCCAGTAGATATGTCCGCGACAGGTGGCGGAATACTGATCGTTGATGGGGCGGAGGTGTTGATTGCGATCATAAACGAAAACTTTGATATGGGCATGCAGGACATTGTGGCAATCTGCATGGACGGAATTGGAGCCGTGTCGATATTCAAACACTTTGTTGAGACTGAATGGGATACATCAGTGGCGATATGAAGATGGGTGAAAAATATAGGGGGTGGCTTATATCTCGATCAAGGACATATTTGAACGTATAGGGGTATTTGTTGAGAAGAACACAATTCCGATACTCGTGGTTGCAGTTATTCTCATCCTCATCTCCTTCAGTGGTGCGAAGCAAATCGAGATGGCATCAGGCACTGAAACCTTTGTAGAGAAGGAGTCCCGCCTTTACCAGGATTTTGACCTCCTGTACCAGCAGTACTTCGGAACCGACGCGATTGTGGTCATGGTTGAGGGCGGGGACATCGCTACGCCTGAGGTCTTGCGTGCCATTGACCGGCTTGAGACCGGTGTTTCAGGGACAAGGAACGTTGAACAGATTGTGAATGTTGTAGGCATGGTGCGGCAGGCAAATATAGGAGTAGAAGGGCGCAACCGGATCCCTGATGATGAGCAAGCGATCAGAGCACTCATCGATACGCTTCCGGAACAGCAGCGCAGGATCGTGCTGCCTGACACACGACATGCTGCGGTTTATGTCTTGATGCCCGCACGCCTCAGCGACCCTGAACAAGCAGACGTACTCGCGGTTGTCGAGGATATAGTAGAGTGGGCGGATTTTCCAGCAGGATATAAAGTCATCGTCACCGGTGACCCGACATTCATGAATGCCATGAAAAACGAGATGAACTCGAGCATGGGTCCGCTCCTTCTGATCGCATCGCTTCTGATGGTGGTTGTGCTCTTCATCGCGTTCAAACATGCGCGGTGGCAGCTCCTCCCGCTTCCGGTCGTCCTGATCGGAATTATCTGGACGTTCGGTGCGATGGGCTTTCTGGATATACCGCTCTCTATGGTCTCAATGTCTGCTTTTCCGATCTTGATCGGACTTGGAATCGACTATGCGATCCAGTTCCACAACAGAATCGAAGAGGAGTTTGCAAGGGTCGATGATGCAAAGAAAGCGGTCACAGTGACGGTGCGGCATACTGCACCCGCCGTCCTGATCGCGCTGATCATCACCGGGCTTGGTTTCGTGAGTCTGTTCACGTCAACGGTGCCGATGATCCAGGATTTCGGACTTCTGTGTCTGGTTGGTATTGTCTGCTGCTTCTTTTCTGCCCTGTTCATCGGAGTTACGGTGGTCTACGCGCTACATCGTAGGGGTGACAGAAAGAATCGCAGACAGAATAGCAAGCAGACAATCGACAGGAAGGAAGATAGTGTGGTTGAGCGAGCCTTTGGCAGTCTTGCAGTCTGGTCTGCAAACAATCCTCTGCTGGTTCTCGGTGTCGCTGGATTACTCTGTGTTACAGGACTGTATGCGGATACAATAGTCGGGATCGAGACTGATGTGAAGACGTTCATGCCGTCTGATATGCCCGCGCTTATCGATATTAATCACATGGTCGATGTGCTTGGCGGCACCGACCAGTTGAATCTGGTCGTGAAGGCAGAGGACGTAACCGATCCTGCTGTGATTGCGTGGATGGATAGGTTTTCCACACACGAGGTTGAACTACACCCCTACATTTCAAGTGGAGAAAGCATAGCAGGTCCGATGAAGGTTATGAATCACGGAGAGCTTCCGGAGACTGCCGGACAGGTGGACGCTGTCATGCAAAGAATTCCTGAGAGCACAAGAGACCGGTACATCTACGGGCGTACAACAGCGCTCATGAACCTTGGTATCGGGGATGCAATATCAGGACTCGGGCTTCCCAGAATTGATCGGTTGATCAGACTTGTAAAAGGCGATATCCAGTGGACAGAGCCGCCACCAGGCGTCACAGTCACGATCACAGGACGGTCTGTGGCGATGACAACGACGATTACGGCACTCACGACAGGTAGACGGCTAATGACGCTCGTGGGTCTCGTTCTGATCCTTGGTGGACTCTTTCTACTCTACCGCGACTGGCTGAAAGCGATCATACCTGTTCTTACGATGGGGCTTGTCATCGGATGGTCAGGAGGCGTGATGTACTTGCTTGGAATGGACTACACACCAATGACCGCAACGCTTGGAGCACTGATCCTCGGCGTCGGCTCCGAGTATGCCGTGATGATGATGGAGCGATACTTCGAGGAGCGAGATAACGGACTTGCCCCGATCGATGCAATCCGAATATCCACCGGCAAGATCGGAGTTGCGATCCTGGCATCCGGTCTCACAACGCTCGCCGGGTTCTCAGCGCTGGTTGCGTCACCGTTCTCGATGAACCGGAACTTCGGAATCGTGACCGTTATCGATGTGCTGCTTGCACTGATCGCAAGTTTCTTCGTGTTTCCGGTGCTTATCGTGTGGCTGGATGGGGCGCGGGAGAGGAGGAGGGCGCGGAGAGGGGGGGTAGAGGTGTGACGCAAGTTTTATCAACCAAATCAACCATTGTTACCATTATGGCAGTGAATGTACATCTGAGAACAGTTGGTGAAAAGCAATACCGGCTGTTCAAAAGCACAGCGGCAAAGAAAGGCGTCAGCCTTAGCAACGCATTCGAAGAAGCGATCAGCGCATGGGTGTCAAGCTCTGACAAAACATCAGAAGATCAGGTCATAAACGACATGGTTTACAGAAGGATGAAAAACCGGCTGGAAAAAGAGTTTCCAGGAAGGTATGTTGTTATCGCAGACGGCAAATTTGTGGGAACAACAGAGTCTCTGGAAAACGCATGGACAATCGCAAATCCTTTCGAGAATGCCCTTGTGACAAGAATTACGAAAAAGCCCTTGCGTGCAAGAATACTCGGGAGCTCTCTCAGGATGACGGGTGGTAAAAAGCCATGAAATACGATT
The DNA here is from genome assembly GCA_034658695.1 of Methanobacteriota archaeon. Lineage (GTDB taxonomy): Archaea > Halobacteriota > Methanosarcinia > Methanosarcinales > Methanogasteraceae > Methanogaster_C. The sequence goes on from JAYEFS010000437.1 coordinate 4,500, forward strand.
ACGAGACTTTGAATGAAAATGTTCATCCAGTGATCACTGGTACTCTGGTTGCACCGTTTCGGAACGAAGAACTGACCATGATCGTGGATACCGGGTTTGAAGGATACCTCTTAATCCCATACAAGATGTACCGGGAACTCGGTTTTTCAAAACATGAACACCCGATATCAGAGTTTCCATTCATAGAGGCGGTAACCGGGATGGTAATGAAGATCAGAAGCGCACCTGCAAAACTCCGTATCGGGACCATCGCATTGTGTATCGACGTGTGGACGATGCCGGATTGTAACGAGATTCTGTTGGGTCTGGATGTGTTGAATAAGTTGCTGCTGAAATTAAACGGTCCCGAAAGAATTTTGGAGATATTAAGTTGAAAACCACCCACTTTCGTAACATTGGCTACGCACATCACGAACGCGATAGGAGAATGACCGATCACAAGCTCAACAAAAACCAGTGAGACTGATAAGAATGCTACAAACGATACGCGCAACCAACGATTGCACGATGTTACATCCGGAAACGCCGGCAGACCTGAAGCCAGGTACCTACTTGAGGCTAACGATTTTTTGCAGACAGCTCGCTTACTTAAGCTGGAAAATCCATCCGATTGGTCAACCAATCTCGCGGATTTTTACCATGCAAAAACATGATTTAACCGAAGCGTTGACGACTGACCGTCATTTTGAGCAGGCGGGCTTCAAAACGATCTTGCAGGAGATACTATGAACACAACCAAAACAACACTCGTCGCACTACTAATACTCGTGGCACTCACATCGCTTGCAGCATCACTACCTGCCGACGAGCTGCGGGCAAGCCAGCATCGCAACACCACCCACCTATCGCCAGCAGCATCGATACACACAACAACTGCCGCCGGCTTACCAGACCACCTCTCGCCGGGTTTCACGTTCTCGAAGAACTTCTACGATGTCTATGGACTGCCAAACCTGACAGCATCGATCGTCGGCGACGAAAAGTTTGATCGCGGCGACGAGGTCACGCTCACAATTGATCTGATCAACCGTGGAGTTGTTCTTGGATTCGAATCCGACCGCATGCCTGATGATGATGAAGAGATTGATCTCGCCAGTATGGAACTTGGATACGAACTCCAGCAGGTGAATGCGATAGGGATCACTGCAATGCTTACAGCGCCAGAGGAGAGCCCAATCGAGGTGAAATCAGGACCGCAGCAGGCAGGATCGATCAAGGGGGACAAGGGAGCGCGTAAGACTGTTAGATTCAACATCGAGATCGATGAGAACGCTCCTGCCGGTACCTACCCGCTGATACTTGCCACGAGCTACATATACCAGAAAAACGCGCAGGTACACGGAAACGTCTCTGAAAGTAGAGCTGACGTGAACCTCTGGTACGACACACTCAACCAGACACAGGTACTCTACATAACCGTTGAGAAACTGGCTGACTTCGAGATTGTCAACGTATCCTCAGATCTCCGTGCAGGCAAGGATGACAGGGTGCTTTTCATAACGTATCGGAATACCGGTGAGGAGACTGCAACCGAGGCGGTAGCACGGATCAGCGTGACCGATCCGTTCAGCAGCACCGATGATCAGGCATATCTCGGAACGCTCTCCCCGGGAGAGAGCGCAACCAGCGTATTCGTACTCGATACGGATTCCGGTGCCACGATAAAGCCGTATGGCATCGATACCGAGATCAGGTTTAAGGATGCTGCAGGGGATTTAAAAATATCAGAGTCCATGACTGCAACCGCTACGATTGCACCGCTGATACCAACATCCGAGAAGATAAAGCCATATATTTTTCCGGCTCTCTTGATCGTACTTCTCGTGCTCGTGGCAATCGGATTGAGGTACTATCTCAGGAACGTTGCCGGGAACAGGAACGCTCCAACAACGGATGAACAGGACGATTGAGCAGGTGATCTCAGGTGCAAACGAAGATTGTTGCCATAATTACCATTGTCACAATCGCTCTACTGCTTACGGTGCCAGTTGCGGTTGGAAGCGAGTACATCCCTGAGAGCTACACACGATCCACGAATTACTATGATGTCACAGGCGAGCCATACCTGCTTGCGACGCTTGTCGGGGATTGCGAGCTTTATCGAGGCGAGGATGCGGTACTTGAGATCACGCTCCAGAATTACGGAGAGATCTCCAGAATCAAGGGTGATACATATCTTGATCCCGATGAGGAGAACTATGACGACGAGATCGAACTTGCTGCAATCGAACTGGAGACAGAGATCGAAAAATCGTGCGCAGACCACGTTGATGTCGTGCTCTCTGCAGACGGTGCGCCGGTCGATGTCATAATAGATGTGCAGGAGATCGAGTCCATCGAAGCTGGCAAGGCGGGAACGGTACGATTTCCGATCCATGTCGATGATGATGCGCCCGCCGGCATATATCCCCTGCGTATAGCTGCCTGTTACGACCACATCCGGAATGTGCAGGTGAGCGGCACCCCCGATAAGCCGGATATTAATTACTGGAATACGACCGTGGCGCAGAACCAGACTATAACGATCGTGGTTGAGAAAGAGGCTGACTTCGAGGTCACCAATGTTGTATCCGGGATGCAGGTCGAAAAGACGGGATTTTTAAATGTCACATACCGAAATACCGGTGAGGAGACTGCAACAGATGCGATCGCTCGCGTAAGCGACATGCTACCATTTACTGCGGTCACGAATCAGAAGCGTCTCGGTACGATTGCGCCTGGCGAGTCTGTGACCGCACACTTCCGTGTCAGCACCGACCGGGATGCGGTTCCAAAGGTGTATGACCTGAGCACAGGGATCAGGTTCAAGGACGAGGATTGTGATATCCAGATCTCGGACCCCATGCAGATCGGGGTTTCTGTTGCGCCGAAGGTTCCGTTTTCAGAGAAGCTCCTGGCGAAGAAGTGGTGGATCGTGGCGGCGGTGGTTGCGCTTCTGGTATTTGGGGGATGGCGGGCGCTTAAGCGATGAAGGATGTATGGGGCACGTGTTTACACCATTTCATTTCTTGAAATACCTGCTCAAAAACACAAGATCTACTGCGTCAACGGTCTCTCCCCCCACAAGCACAGCAACGCCCTAACCGTCCTTGCAGTGCTTACAATTGCATTGTGGTGACAGATCAAGACGTCTCTGTGATTAACAGGGGCATCGTCCGGATTCAGAGAGCCGCGAAACTTTCACGGGTTCTGCGTTCATCATAACAACATGACAATCCGACTACCCCCCACATAGGGTGATGAAAGGATGTGTATACCCCGTACTGAATTGGTCCCATTTTTGTTTCATTTTAGTACTGGAGCGAAAGCATCTTTCCAATTGGATTGAACCGATTGCTACTGGTTTTTCTTGCACCG